>JAHDWY010000196.1 GCA_023384315.1 Candidatus Hydrogenedentota bacterium
CGCGCGTCGGCACGGACCACGCTATTGCGTTCGCGCGACGCATGACTGCGGTAGCGGACGACCGCGAAGAGCCGGGCAAGGTCACCCTGCACGTCCTTCCGACAAAGGGCCACAGCAGCACCAACGAGTGGCACGAATGTGCGGCCGAGTGGATTCTCGATCTGAAGTAATGGCGTCGTGCTGAATTGCGTGGCTGGTTTCCGGCATCTATACTTGCTTTACACATGATGGCGCGCCGTCAACGGGTCCAAGCGTCCATATCGTCTATAACGTCCATATCGTCTATAACGTCCATATCGTCCATATCGTCCATGAGGAGACCCCCATGCCCTTCACGCGCAGACAATTTCTGGGAACGACGGCAAACGCCGCGATGGCGGCAGGCCTGATGACGCGCTCTTCCGTATTCGGTGCGAACGATCGCATCGGCGTCTGCTGCGTGGGCGTGCACGGGCGTGGCGGCAACCACATCCGTAATTTCTTGACCGGCGGCGACTCGGACGTCGTCGCCTTGTGCGACGTGGATCGGAACGTATTGGAAGCGCGCGCCAATCAGATCCAGGAGCACACGGGGAAGCGGCCCAAGACGTATACGGACATGCGCGAAGCCTTCGCCGATCCCGGCGTGGACGTGGCAAGCATCGCCACGCCGAACCATTGGCACACGCTCGCGGCCATGTGGGCTATCGAGGCGGGTAAGGACGTTTATGTGGAGAAACCCCTCTCACACAACGTCTGGGAAGGCCGGCAACTGGCGCGCCTCGCGGCGAAATCGGATCGCATCGTGCAACACGGCACACAGAACCGGTCCATCCCGAGCTGGCAATGGGCCATTCAACGCATGCGCGACGGAATCATCGGCGACATCTTTTTGGCGCGCGCGCTTTGCTACAAGGAGCGCGATGACATCGGCAGGGGCGAGGAAGTGACAGCGCCGGAGTTCCTGGACTATTCGTTGTGGCAGGGACCGCGACCCGAGCGGCCGTACCTTCGAAGAAAGCCCGGCACGGGCAATCCCGACCGCCATGCGATTGACGATGGCGTCGGCGGATTGTTCATCCACTACAACTGGCACTGGTTCTGGGATTACGGCAATGGGGACATCGGGAATCAGGGCGTCCATCAGATGGACGTGGCAACGTGGGCCTTGGACAAGGGACTGCCATGCACCGTATATAGCGCGGGCGGCCGCTACGGATACGAGGACGACGGGGAAACGCCCAACACCATGAGCACGACGTTCACCTACGACGACGGCACGACCCTCGAGTTCGCCGTTCGCGGACGCGCGACCAATGCAGAGGGACCGGTCACTATCGGCAATCTGTTCTACGGTTCCGGCGGCTGGGGCTATATCGCCGAATGGAAGGTCGGGTTCTACGATCAAGGCGGGAAGCTCATCGAGGAAGTGCCCGAGTTTCCGGCACCCGAAGAAGGGCGGCCAGACATCCAATACGCACGTTTTCTCCAAGCTGTCCGCAGCCGCGACAAGGGCGACATCCCCGCGACGGCCGAGCAGGGGCACATCTCGTCGGCCCATTGCCACCTCGCGAACATCAGTTATCGCCTGGGCCGATCGTTGACCTTTGATCCCGGTCAGGAGACGTTTGTTGGTGACACCGAGGCGGATGCATTGTTGAAAGACGAGTACCGACCCGGGTTTGATGTCCCTGTGGTGGAGGCGTGATCAACGCGAAGCCGGTGCTGATTGGTAAACGGAAGTCTCGCGCCTAACGCACGAAGAACATCCCCCTTGATCCCCCTTCGAAGGGGGAGTCCGCCGCAACGCTTCGCGTTGTGAAACTTTCCGGTAGACGCCTTTGAACAATCCGATGCACACACGTCGTAGTACGACGATGATGCACGACATTCCCCCTTCGAAGGGGGATCAAGGGGGATGTTCTTACTCGTGAAGCACCGACATGCCGAAGTGCGTGCGAGATCCGGAAGCGACCTGAAGTTTGCGTTGTGGGCTTGGGGATGGCAGGATGCTTCCCGTGCCATTTGAGGAAGAACTTCTGACAACGAGAGTATTTGAACCATGATTACTACCGATGCACGGACCGAGATTCTGAAACGCGGCAAGACTTCCCTCGCGTGGGAAGGCGAACCGCTCCTGGGCGGCACCTACGGCGAAGAGGAGATCGAAGCGGCGGTGGCCGCCATGCGCGAATCCATGACGCCAAGCGTGGGGTTTGGATTCTCCGCGCCGCCGATTCCGGATTTCGAGAAGGCCTTCGCCGAGTACTGCGGCACGAAGCATGCCGTCGCCTTGAACAGCGCGGGTCCCGGTCTTGATATGGCCATGCGCTATCTGCAACTGCAACCCGGCGACGAAGTGATCGTGCCGGCCGTCAACTTTGTCGCGTCGCCCTTGGCGGTGATGGGCGCGGGCGGCCAGATCGTGTGGGGCGAGGTGGATCCCGTAACGCTGCAGCTCGATCCCAACGACGTGGAGAAACGCGTCACCCCACGCACGCGCGCCATTTTTCCTGTGCATATGAACGGTCTCGCCGCGCCGATGGACGACTACTTCGAGATCGCCGAGCGCCATCCCCACGAGAAGCACGGACCCCTGGTCGTCATCGGCGACGCGGCCCGCGCCACCGGCGGTTCGTACAAAGGCGAGAAGATCGGGAAGCGGGGGTTCATGACCGTGTTCTCCTTCCACACGATGAAAAACATGTGCACCCTCGGCGAAGGCGGCATGGTCACAACGGATGATGACGACGCAGCCGCGTTCTGCCGGTCGTCACGCTTCTATGGTATGGATACGGATGTGTGGGGCACGTCGAACGTGATGACGAAGGTGCAGGCCGCGGTCGGATTGGTGCAGCTCAGCAAGCTGGACAGTTTCATCGAATCCCGACGCCGTCTTGCCAAGCGCCGCGACGAATTGCTCGAGGGCATTGACGAGATCACGCTGCCATTTGAACCCGATGATTGCGAGCACAGCTATTACCTCTACACGATTCTCGTGAAACCCGAGTGGCAAGGCGAGAAGCGCGACCAGATCATGAAGATGCTGGACGACGAGCATAACATCAAATGCGTGGTCGCCAACCCGCCCGTCTACGAGAAACGCAAGCTCCTCGCCGATCACACCAAGGGCCAGCGCCTGCCGCTCTCCGAAGAACTCGGCCGTCGCTTGTTCTGCGTCCCCATCCACCCCGCCATGAGCGACGACGATAATGAATATATCTGCGCCGCGCTCATCGACTGTATCGAGAAGCTGCGGTAGGGGGAGTCTTATCGTGCGTCTTCCTCTTGTGAGGTGACTCGCAGGGTAAGCGTTCCGATATCGATGATCGAGGTCGGATAGACTTCGGCAGGGGCCGCATCTGAATGGTACTGCCGCGTGTTGGTCGAGTAGACAGCGACAGACATTTCTCCAGCGACGGCAGGGAAACCATGGGCAAAGGCAAAGTGGCCGTCGCCATCGGTAGTCCCAGATATGAACACGCGGTTAGTCTGTTGTCCGTAGGTGCGTGTGGAGAAATCCTCGGACTCGAAGGTTACTGCAACGCGCGTGTTTGCTGCGGGTGTCCCATCGGGGTAGACGACGGTGCCTTCGATTCCGCCGCTCTGGTAGAGGACGAGCGTTTCTTCCGGGTAGACGACGCCGGGTTCGCCCGCGATCGTTTCGGTTTCGGTCCGGAGATATCCCTCTTTCTCAACCACGATACGGGCATCGTGGTACGGGGCGAAGCCGTGCCAGCCGCAGCGGCCTTCCTCGTCCAATGCGCCGGGGACCGAGCTGGGGTCGTAATTCACGTCCGCGTCGGTGATGGGATTGCCTTCCACGTCCACTACTCGCGCTGACAACGCAAATGGATCGGGCAATTCAAAGTCGAGTTCCAGCGTTTCGCCCGCCGCCCACGTGACCTTCTGTCCCAGGGCCGCTTTCTCAGTTCCCTCGTCGACGCCGTTGTACCGCGGCCAGATCAGGTAGGTACCCGGATCGGCTATCGAGATATCGTAGCGGCCGGTGACCGGATCGGGCGACGCCCATGAATGGGAACCGCCGTCAATGCGCTCGTTGGCCACAAGAACGGTGTCAAGCGGTTTGCCGAATTGCCGCCCGCGGACCACGCCGGTGATGCGCATGAGATCGACGTCCATCGGAATCACGCCGTCCCACGAGATACTCTGCCCCGGCGCGACAGGACCAAGATGAAACGTCCCCACCTTCTCCGATGTCGGATCATCGGGGTCTCCGACGCGTCGCCAGGCGTCGAGCACGAAGTCCGGCCCGGGCGCAAAGGATTCGAAGGAGAAACGCCCATCCCCCCCGCTCTTGGCCGAATGAATGTAGCCCATGCCGATTTCGAAGGCATTTTGGGATTGAACCTGTTTCGCATAGTCCGGCGTCTCGCCTGGCATCGGGTAACGGCACGTGAGACTCAGATGCAAGTCCGCTGCCGGTGCGCCATCGCTCCACGTGAGCCGTCCGGCCAAGGAGGCCGGTTGCTGCATCGTAAGGCTGATCTCTTCGTCCATACCCACGGGCACGGAGTGAAACAGCGTCTCCTTGTCGTCCTCTGCACTGACGACAAACCCCGCGGAACCGGGCTTGTCAATCCCGAGGACAAACCGCCCATCCTCATCGGTGGCGGTGAAGAGATAAGGGAGGCTCGACGTGTTCGCAGAACGGCAATTCACGACCGCGGATGCCACCGGGGCGCCACCCGGCGTGAGCACGCGCCCCTGCACGGTTGCGCCCGGGGACAGGGTAAACGCAACGTCGTCGAGGGTCTCGCCATATCGGATCGATACCCGCTTACCCACGGTAGCGTAGCCCGGTGCGGACGCGCTTACGTCAGCAAAGACAAGCCGATCGTAGGGCGGACTGTGTTTAAAGCCGGTGAAGGAGTAGTGGCCCGCATCGTCCGTTTCGGTTAACCAAGCTCGGATGCCGCGGTAGTCGTATCCGCTCGCCCACGTGATGAGAGCGACGTTCGCGCCGATGATGGGATAGCCGCCTTCATCAATCACGAAGCCACTCAGCGTCGCGTCTTGTGGTGTCTCTTCCTGTGTTGCAGGGACAGCCACAGACGGCGGCGCTGAAGGTGATTGAGAAGTATGCGCGTGGTTGAGGGGCGGAGTTGCGGTGTCGATATCGACGGACTTCTCTTCGATTCGAGATTCATCGGCGACGCGCCCGGGGGGCGTGTAGCCATCTCCACCACCAAGGTATGCGATCGCTCCAACAATGGCGATCAATGAAGCAACGCCAAAACCCACCTTCGCCGCGAGCCATCCGGAAATGGCAGTGCCGCCCACGGATGCCACCCCAGGGCGCGCAAGCGCCAACTTGGCCACCGCCGCGGTCAGTCCCGCCGGCGCGGCCGTCGCACTTTCGCCCTCGAGAATACTCGCGAGCGCGACTACCCCGACGGCGATCCCGCGCTTTTGGAGTGTTTCGCGGATTCGTCCGACCCCTTGATCGATCCGATACCGCACGGTGGATTCCGATACGCCGAGAATCCCCGCGATTTCATTGTGAGTCTTACCCTCCAGAAAACGTTGTATGACGGCGAAACGGATGGGATCGGGCAGCGCCGCAATCGCTTCGTCCACTTCGGCAAGCACATCGTCCGGGGACGGCTCCACCGGCACATTCGCCGCTTCTGCATAGCGGGCTTCGCGCTCACTGCGCCGCCGTTCCGACTTTGCTTTGTCGAGGCTCCGGCGAAACGCGACGGTATGGAGCCAAGGCGCCAGGGAACCGTCGACCCGAACCCGCGCGTCGAGCAGTTCGACAAAGCATTCCTGGGTCGCATCTTCCGCGTCCGCGGCATTGCCGAGGACCCGCTTGCACGTGGCGTAGACCATGCCCGAGTGGCGCAACACCAGTTCCATAAATGCATCCGCATCGTGGCGCGTTTTCCACAGCTCCCAGAGTGTTGCGTCGTTGGTTTGCATGAGTGTCGCCTTTCGTCTCGTGCCGTTGCATTCTACCTCCATATCGACACGGCGCGGCCAAAAACGCAAAAGGCGCCCTGCGCGAACTGCGCGGGACACCTTTTGCGGTTTTACGCTCTCTTGCGCGAATATTTGGATTACTTCATACGAACGCTCTTGCTGGAATCGATGGATCCGTGAGGCGCTTTCAGTTTGGGCAACGTTACCGTGAATACGCCGTCTTCATAGGTGGTCTTCATTTGGGTATCGTCCACCGGCTCCGGCAGCGTCAGCGTACGATGAAACTGACCTGTGACCCGTTCCTGACGCAGCAACTTGCCGTCTTCTTCTCGAGATCGCGTGTCAGTGCGCGTTCCGCTGATAGCGAGGTTCTGACCCTCCAAGGTCACTGTGATGTCGTGTTCGCTGGCGCCCGGTACATCAACCTTCACCACGTAGCGGTCCGGTTCGTCGGTAAGATCGAAGCTGGGGCTGTACGTATTCTGTCCGGCGAGACTGCTGAATCGGGGACTGGTGTGGAATCGCCCAAAGGCCTCGTTAAACATCCGGTCCATTTCGGATCGCATGCGATCCATTTCTCGGAATGGGTCCCATGTTTTCGGGTCAAAGGGTTGGAGGAACGGGTCTGGCCTACCAAAAGACAGCGTACCCGGTGGCGTTGCGCTGGACTGCGAAGGGCCGGGACGATTCCGGTCCAGCGAGTCCGGACGGGGGATTTCTATCCAACTCTCGTTATCGTCTGCATCGGTGTGGGCCGCGACCGCTTTCTCCAGGCGATCATGCATTTGCCACAGATAGATGCTTTGAATCGCGACGGCTACAACGAGCGCGCCCACGACAGCGAAGAGCCATTTCGAGCGCGCCACGCGGGCCGCATCCGCCGGTTTGCTTTCGTGCTCACTCATGACGATTCACCTCCTACGGCCGAATTCGAAGTTCACGTGACATATCGCGTCACCGTTGGGGAAGCAAAACGTATACCAATGAGACAAAGCCGGTCGCAAAGGAAGGTTCTTTCCCAAGCCTACATACCTCAATTATTTATCGCGGAGCGCGCGAGACGCGTTGGAATGCGAGTGGAATCCATGATGCGCAAATGAGGCAGACCGTGCCGCATTTCAGAAACGCAGCACGGCCGCCGGTATCTTGCTGCCTCAACTAGCCTGCCGGCGCCTCGATGAACCCGCAGTACCGGCCCATCCAGTACGGGAGCAGCCAGAACACGCCACTGCTCTCCAGGATACCTTCGGGATGAGAAAAGTCACCGGAAACTACCGCCCAGGGGTTCTTGTCCCACCGCATGACGCCGCGTTCGCTCGGGGGAAGCATGCGGCTGGTCTGGAGGGGTTCCTGCATGGGATAGCGCACGAGGTCGATGTCCTCGCGGAAGGAGTTGTCGATTTGCCATTGGGCAAGGTCAAGCGGTTGATCGCGGAGGAACTCGACACTTTCCGCCAGATGAAAATTCTCGCCGCCGAGCATGCCGTAGGTGAAGTTGAACCAGGGATTCTGATCGTGTTCCACCATGCGGTACGACCACGTGAAGCCTTCCATGTAGAGTTCGCGCAGCCCGGGATCATTCTCGTATTTCAATAGCACGGGCATGATCTCCGCCATGATCGTATCGTCGATATGGCTCCATTCGGAGCGGTTCGGCGCTTTCGGACGCCGCGCGATTTCTCTGAAGTTGTAGGTGTCCAGCCA
>JAHDWY010000197.1:0-3699 GCA_023384315.1 Candidatus Hydrogenedentota bacterium
GGCGACGCTCCAGTTTACCCGCGCCCGCGCCATGCGCCGGCGACTGTGGCCCATGCTCGCGGCCGCAGCGGTTTTCATCGTAGTCGGCGCGATTGTCGTAGTTCAGATGAACCCCGCTATGGCGCCAACCATGCTCAGCAAGAATCTGGGGGATTACGCCGCGGAATCCGTTCCGCAGGCGGCGATGGAAAAGTCCGACGCTGCGGCGAGCCAGCAGTTGCACTTACATGCGCCCTTGCCGGCAGTCGCCGATGAGGCGGTCCCTCAGTCCGCGCCGGTTGTGGAGTCGGAGATGGATACCGAATCCGTGCAGGGACCCGGCGCAGTTTCGAGCGGCCCCGCGAACGGATACTTCCAGGGCCAGAGCTTGAGCGCGGAGAAAGGGGGACGTCCTGCGGCTCCAATGACGCAGCCCGAACCAATGATAGCCGGAATGGAGGCCGGCCGTGTCGAAGCCGCCCCGCCTCCGCAACGGCAAGACGAGCAGGCGCGGCGCGTAGCGCAACAGCAGGGTCGCATGGAGGCAGGCGAATCGGCTGCGACGGACGCCGGTGAATCGGAACCGCAACACTTCGGCGACAACGCAGCCGGCGCGATGGCTCCGCCCGCGGAGGCGCCGGCTCCGACGGCAATGCGGGGCCGCGATGCTGACGATTCAGGTGTCAAATCGCTCGCGGAGGAAGGCCTCGCTCGCGAAAAGCCGATGGTTGCCGAGGAATCGCTCGTCGTGGACACGCGCACGGTCGCGGAGCGCATGTTCCAGCGCCGGGGCGAAGACTGGATCCAGGAAGACTACAACGACGAATCGCTTACGACCGTCCGCCGCGAGTCGGAAGCCTGGAACGTCCTCGTTCGCAAAGAGTTCGATCTCGCCGCCGTCCTCGAACTCGAAGGCCGGGTAGTCTTCAAGCAAGGCGATATCTGGTACGAACTGCTTCCCGCTGAACCGGCAACCCGCTAACTCAGACGGTCGCCTTCGAGCCCCGCTCCGCCAGCTCCCGCAGGTAATCCCACGAATAGATGCCGGTCGTGTGCGCGTCGCTCCAGGCAAAAGACACCGCGTAATTGCCCAGTTGCTGCATGCTTTCGACGGAAATATCCTGCGGAACCTGCTCGGGATCAAGCAGCTTCTCGCCCGTGTTCTCATCCACGCACACCGCGCAGGGGCACGCGCAGCGCACCTCGTACATGGAGAGTCCGGCAGTGTGGCCGTCGCTCCATTTCACCTGGATCGTGTCGCCAGCCAGCGCGACTTCCGGACGGTCCGGCGCTTCGACGCGGCTCTTGCCGACCGCGCGATGGACCTGGTCTGCCATCTCCGCGATAGCCGGGATGTCCTTCCCGGAGTCCTTATGGGAAAGGTCAGCCAGCCCGTCCATGATCGGCAGTTCCGCAAGCGTGGACAAGCCGAACCGCTTCTGCAAGGAGCTTCGGCTGCTGCCAAAGGGAAAATGAACCGTACCGCAGTCGCCGCACGTAAAGGAGCACATGTTCTCCACCACGCCCAGCACGGGTACGCTGACCTTCTCGAACATGAGGATTCCGCGCGCCACGTCAACCAACGACAAAGCCTGCGGCGTGGTTACGATGATGGCGCCATCCAGCGCCGCCTGTTGCACGATGGTTAACTGAATGTCGCCAGTGCCCGGCGGCAAATCGATGATCAGGTAGTCCAGCTTGCCCCAATCGGTTTGGCGAAGGATCTGCGTGATGTAGTTTGACACGATGGGTCCGCGCAATACCGCTGGTTGCTCGCCCAGGAGAAATCCGAGCGACATGACCTTGAGCCCGTCGATACGGACGGGCTGAATCTTGTTGTCCACCATCCCCACGGCGGGGTGATAGGCGTTGAACAACGTGGGGACCGAAGGGCCGTACACATCTGCATCCAGTAATCCGACGGCCAGTCCGCTCCGTTGCATGGCTCGCGCGAGATGGGCCGCCACCGTTGACTTGCCGACGCCGCCTTTGCACGAGGACACTGCGATGACGGCGTCCACGTTTTCCAGCGTATTGACGTCGCTCCCGGGTCGCGGCTTGCGCTCCATGGCGCTCATCTTCACGTCGACGGACGACACCCCCGGCAACGCCGACACGGCCTCGACACACTTTGTGCGAAACGTTTCCTTCACCGGGCACGCGGGCGTCGTCAGTTCCACCGTAAACGAAACTTTGCCGCCGTCAATGGCCAAATTCTTGATAAAGCCGAGCGACACGATATCTTTGCCCAGGTCAGGGTCGATGATGTGCCGCATGGAGTCCAGTACTTCTTTTTCCGTCGCCATTTGATTCCTCGATTCTCGTGAAGGTCGCTTGAACATCGTTATCCGCCGATGCTATCTTCCGCGGTCATGAAACTAAAAGTTTATGTATACAAAAACTGTGACACCTGCCGGAAGGCGTTGAAGTTTCTCGATAAGCATGGGATCGCCCATGAGGCAATTCCGATCCGGGAGACGCCGCCTTCTCAGGAGGAATTACGCCGCATGCTGCAAGTCCAATCGGGCAACCTGCGCAGCCTCTTCAACACGTCCGGCGGCGATTACAAGACCTTGGGAATGAAAGACCGCCTCCCGTCCATCTCCGACGAGGAGGCCATCGCGCTTTTGGCGTCCAACGGCAACCTGGTCAAACGGCCATTCGTCATTTCCAAGGATTTTGCGCTCATCGGGTTCAACGAGGAAACCTGGAAAACCACCTTATTGTAACCCGGGCCGCTATCCCATGACCGGCTTCTGAAACTCCAATCCGCAGTACAAACACTTCCAGTGCTTCGACGACGACACCCGGCCGCAAGACGGACATTTCAGCGCCGTGTTGGTAATTTTCCCATCCGCAACCCCGTCGCGCAGGTCGATTTCCTGGGCTTTCTGTTCCAAGTCTGCGTCGGTCAATTTCGCGCGCTCCCGGACCAGTTCCCAGAGCGCCTGGTTCATTAACTGCAACCGCGCGACCTGATGTTCTAATTCCCGAACCCGTTGGCGGCTGTCGTCGCTGGCCGGACTGCCCGTGAAATTCGGACCGGGCGTCATATCGCCATAAAACATCCCCATGCCCCGTCCCTCCCTTGGATAGCGAGTGGCGTCATGTTTCGGTTCCATTGTAGGATAGGCTGGAAGTTGCAGGCAAACCCATGGCAAACAACGATTCAATCGACATATCCGGCCCACCCGTGGCGCGGGCGCATTCCCATCTTGGCGCGCCCCAAGCAGATCCGCGCACACCCGCCTTTAGTCACAAGAGCTTGTTGCTCGAATGCTTGGCGCACCATGCGTTTCGCTTGCCCTGGTGGCTGCGCACCGGCCATGGCCAAACGGTATACGGACCCCTCGTCCGGCCGAGGCGCAGGTTTCCCGCGCGGCGGGAGAGGTGGGATACACCTGACAACGATTTTCTTCGTCTCCATTTCAGCGATGGGGATCCGGGCCGCCCCACCGTCTTGATGCTCCACGGACTGGAAGGGTCCGCCCAGTCGAAGTATCTGCTGGGACTGAACGCCCTCTTCAAAGCCATCGGTTGGACGTCGGTCACGATGGAATTCCGGGGATGCGGCGGCGAGATGAATCGCGCTCCGCGTCTCTATCACTCCGGCGAGACCACGGACTTGGCTCGCGTGCTGGAGCGGCTGGTCAACGATGTGGGGCCGGTGTACGCCGTGGGCTTTTCGCTCGGGGGCAACGTCCTCGCGAAGTGGCTCGG
>JAHDWY010000197.1:3709-7624 GCA_023384315.1 Candidatus Hydrogenedentota bacterium
GTGCGGCCGGTTTCGTTCGCGCCGCGGCCATCGTATCCGCGCCCTACGACCTGACCATCTCCGGTCCCCACATCGACCGGGTGATAGGCGGTGTCTACGCACGGCACTTTCTACGGCCGCTCATCGCGAAAGCCGTGGCCAAAGAGCGGCAGTATCCTGGAATCATCGATATCAATCGCGTCCGGCGGAGCCGCACGCTGTGGGAGTTCGATGAGCACGCCACCGCCAGGTTGCACGGGTTCTCCGGCGCGGACGAATACTGGGCCACGCAGGGCTGCGGCCAATTTCTCGACGGGGTTCGCGTCCCGACCATGCTGCTGTCCTCCGCGGACGACCCCTTCAACCCGGGTTCGACCCTTCCCCGCGCGGCGGCGGAACGTTCGCCCTACCTGATTCCGCAATTCACCGCGTGCGGCGGCCACGTGGGATTCGTGTATGGCGCAACACCTGCCCAAGCCCGGTACTGGGCGGAAGAACATGTCGTCCGCTTCTTTCAACATTACGAGGAACTGGAACGTGGGTGACACACAACGCATGCCGACCCTGAATCCGCCGAAGAGCAAGTTCGTGCAATACATTCTCAAATGCCTGCGGCGGACCATGGTCAAGTATCAATACAACTATGTGAATCATCTCGATCGCGAGGACCGGCAGATCGCGCTGATGAACTACGGCTATGTGCCGCTGGACGAAGACGACCGTGTGCCCGTGCTGGAAGATGTCGACGATCGGGATCGCTGCGCGTTGCAGCTCTATCACGCGGTGGCCGGCGCCGTCGACTTAACCGGCAAAGACGTGCTCGAGATCGGCTGCGGACGCGGCGGTGGGGCTGCCTATATCGCCACGCGTCTAGGGCCGCGATCCGTCCTCGCCGTGGATCTGTGCAAGAGCAGTGTCGCGTACTGCGCCTCGCGTTATGACATCGACAACCTGCGATTCGCGCAAGGCGACGCGGAAGCCTTGACGTTGCCGGACGAGAGTTTTGACGCCGTCGTCAACGTCGAGTCTTCGCACTGCTACAACAAGATCGACGTGTTCCTCGCCGGGGTGTTTCGCGTGCTTCGTCCCGGAGGCTACTTCCTGTTCGCCGACTTCCGCATTCAAGACGCGCTGACGCGGTTCGCCGAACGGCTAAACGAAACCGGATTCGAGATCGTCGAGAACGTCTCCATCAACGCCAACGTCTTCGCCGCCCTCGAACGCGAGAGCGACCGCAAGCGGGAGTACATCCTCAACAAGGTCCCGCGCAGCCGTCATATCCAGTTCTTCATGTTCGCGGGCGTTGAAGGCACGGAGATGTACGACGGTGTACGCGACGGCACGGTGCAGTACCGCCGCTTCGTCGCGCGCAAACCGTAGTTCCTACATGTCGTCGAAGTCGCCGTCCTGCATCGGAATGATCTCTTCTGGCCGGTGAACCCGGTCCCCGGCGTGCGCGAGTTGCCCGCGCGCGACCGTGCGGCGGCCGTTTGCGTCCGCACGGCGCTTTTTGTCTGAGCTGCGGGACCCTGATACAACGGGCACCGAACCGGCTACACCGTTTGTGGCGCCGTTTACGTAACGAGTCAGGCCGTTGACGATATCGCGCATCTGTGCTGCCTGGGCGGACAATTCCTCGCTTGCGGCCGCCGACTCTTCTGACGATGCGGCATTGGACTGGGTGATCTTGTCCAACTGCGACACGGCGATGTTGATCTGTTCGATTCCCTGAGATTGTTCCTTGCTTCCCGCCGCAACTTCGCCGATCAACTGCGAAACTTTCTGAACGTTCTCCACGATCCCCGAAAGGATCTCGCCGACTTCCTTTGACACGGACACGCCGTGGTCGCTGTTGCGCTGGGCCTCTTCGATCAACGCGGATGTGTTTCGGGCCGCTTCGGCGCTTCGTTGTGCGAGATTTCGGACCTCCTCCGCAACCACGGCAAACCCTTTGCCCGCTTCGCCCGCGCGGGCCGCCTCGACAGCCGCATTCAACGCAAGCAAGTTGGTTTGGAAGGCGATCTCGTCGATGGTTTTGATGATCTTGGCCGTTTCGCCCGAAGAGTTCTGGATCTGATTGATGGCCTCCGACATGCGCGTCATGGCTTCGCCGCCCTTCACCGCCGCGGCCTCCGCTTCCGCCGCCATGTGGGCCGCCTGTTCCGCATTGTCCGAGTTGTGGTGCGTCATTGAGGCCATTTCCTCGAGCGAGGCGGAAGTCTCCTCCAAACTGGAAGCCTGCTGGCTGGCGCCGTCCGATATCTGCTGGCCGGACTCGGCCACCTGACCCGCGGCGCTCGTGAGTTCGCCGGAAACAGCATCGAGCTGTTGGGCGGTAGCGATGAGCGGGCGGGAGAAGATGCGTCCAGCAAGGGTACCGATGATGACGATTGCCGCCAGACATACAATCACGGCAATCATCACGTTTCGTTTGATCGCGGTCACTCCGGCGATGGCCAGCACCTCGTCGCGCGCCGCGCGCACGAGTACAGACCAGTTCATGCCCGGGTAGCCCATGGCGCCTTCCAGATGCGCGTACCCGCTTGCCTGCACAATCTTCTTGCGCGCATGAGTCGCCCAGCCGTGACCTCGTTTCCCGGCGACGGCCTCTTTGGCGGCTTCGACGCCGTTCGACGCGAGATTCAGTTTTCCAATGACCGAGAAATCATGGGTGACGGTATCCGCTCCCCGCGAGGATGGATCGTAATCGACGATAACGTTCCCCGTTCCGTCGAGCAGGGTCAACTCGGTATTCTCGAAACCGGCACGCCGCAGATTTCGGTAGGTGTCCGTAATGATTTGCTCCACAAGTGCAAACTTCGTCCGGTTCGACCAGTAGGCGATCACTTCTCCGTTGGCATCGTACACGGGAGCCGAAAAGCCCAGGGTAAGCGCATCGTCGCCGGGGTACGCCGACTTCACGTCCTCATCCACATGCAGATCTTCGATGAACGTGCCGTCCGAGATATCGTTGCCTTCGGCCGTGAATGGCATCTCCGTCGTGAAGTCTCCGGCCGCGCATGCACGGAACCACGCGGTGTTGCTGTAATTCTTGTCGAAGAGCGAACTCGTCTGGATGGGTTGCCCCGATGAATCCCGCGTATTGACGGCAATCACGCGGCCCGTTGGGTCGACCAAGATTGTCAGGTAGTAGATTCCGTAGGTCTCGACGTATTTGTTCATGGTCTGAACGATGGGATTCGATCGTTCGTCCGCCTGATACCAGGCGTTGCGATCGTGGGTGACTTGATTCAATGCGAAGGCTTGCACATCCCCATACCGCTCGAAGAGATTCCTGTCGATCTGTTCTGAAATCGTTTCCGCCGTCGTCTGGAATCGCTGCGCCATGCCTTCTCCCAAGCTATTTGCTGCGGCGAAGGCTATCGCGGTCAAGATCAGGGCAGGAACAAGTCCGAAGGCAATGAAAAGCAGGACTAACTTCTTCGTCAGCGACAGGTTTTTCATGACGACTCCCCCCAGTATCCGCGGTCACGATTTTTCTTGGATCTAAGTATTCTTATATCAGTAGTTTGCGACAAAAAGTGGATTGAATGCGGAGGTTCCGCGGCCTTTGCCGGAAGAGAAACGAGACAGTAGTACCCGAGTATCAGGCGGCACAGTTCGGTCCCTCACCAAGAGTTAACATGTATTTCACATACAGCGTATAGAATGTACTCGGAGATTGCGGGTTTGTCAAGGCGAAAAGGCGCGTATTCGATTAAAACTAGAGCTTCTTGCCAGTATTTCGGGTTGGTCGAGGTGGGGCTGCACGCTCACTCGTCGTCCGAGGGCGTATCAAGCTGATCGAGGCGGGACCGAAACTCGGCTTCCTTCCCCCGGTTCACCGGGTGGTAATACGTGCCGCGCGGGACGCCATAGTTCTGCGGAACATACCCGTCTTCGTAGTCGTGAGCGTACTTGTAGCCCTCACCGCGA
>JAHDWY010000198.1 GCA_023384315.1 Candidatus Hydrogenedentota bacterium
CGCGGAGGGTCTCGGTATCGGGGGCGCGATAGACGTTCCGCAGGTCTCCGGCACCGAACTCATCATTGGGAGCGAATCCGGGAGTCCCCGCACGGTCCGTGTATCGAGCGACGCCGCTGCGGAACTTGCGGCATCCGATGTGCTCATCGATTTCACGGTTGCCGAGGCATGCATCGGCAATGTGAGCGCGGCGGCGGCGGCGGGAAAACCGGCCGTCATTGGGACCACGGGCCTGAACGATGCCCAGAAGGCCGAGTTGGAGGCCATGTCGCGCACGATTTCCATCGTGCACGCGCCGAACATGAGCGTGGGTGTGAATCTCCTGTTCAAGCTGACCAGCGAGGTCGCATCAATCCTCGGACTCGACTACAACGTCGAAATCGTGGAGACCCATCACAACCAGAAGAAAGACAGCCCGAGCGGCACCGCCGTGCGGCTGGCTGAGCGCGCCGCCGAAGCGCTGGGGTTGGATTACGGGAAGAGCACGGTCCACGGACGGGAAGGCATGGTCGGCGCGCGACCCTCGCCTGAGATCGGCATGCACGCCGTGCGCGGAGGCGACGTGGTCGGCGATCACACCGTGTACTTCATCGGCCAGGGCGAACGCCTTGAGTTGACCCATCGTGCGCACAATCGCGATAACTTCGCACGCGGGTCCTTACGCGCCGCGCGGTTCGTGCTCGACGCGAAGCCGGGCCTGTACGACATGCAGGACGTCCTCGGCCTGCGCTGACAAGGGTTTCCTCACCCGCCAAGCGCCAAACGCCACGAACGCCGCAGTGTACATACTGATCGTCGCCATGAATTACGTGTGTCGAATACGTCAGCGTTTACACCAGGATATGATACTCTTGCGATAGTGATCGCGCTGCAAGACGCACACTCATCAGCATTCAGGATCAGAAGATTATGGCTGACGGCGTTTCACCCTTTGTCTACAAACCGGTCGATTGCCCTATCTGCAACGAGGCGCACGACCAACCCCACTTCCGGCTGCGCATGTTTGCCGAAGGCGAACGGGAGTCCGATGGCCACATTCTGCACTACAAGTGGCTCAACGACCGGGTTAAACCTATCAATCCTGCCTACTACTACCTGTATCACTGTCCTCATTGTTACTTCACGGATGTGACCACCGAGTTCAAGAACCCCCGTGAAAACCAGTTTCATCCATTGGTCGAGCGGGCGTATTCGCGTCTTACCGACCGGGACAAGGAAATTCTGATTTTTCTCAATCGAAACTTGAACTACGGCGACATCCGTTTCCGTGATGCACTCTCGCTTCACTACCTGGCCGCCTACGTTCAATTGCTCCTGCCCGACGACGCGCAAGATGATCTTAAGATTGGCCGGTTGTTGCTGCGGATCGCGTGGTTGTTCCGCGAGCAGGGCCCGGCGCAAGGGGAAGAGGTCAAGAATCCGATGCGGCGGGACACCGTGGCCGCGCTAGAGACGTACGACGGCCACCTGCAGCAGTTGTTCCACCAGTGGCAAAAGGCGGGCCAGGTCCTGGCGGTGCAAATGGACGCGGCGGATCGCGAAACCGCACCCGGTGCAATCAATCCGTACCGCCATCATCGGGAACGCATTGAGAAGCTGCTTGAAGCGCAAGTGTCAGAGCTGTATCGATTGAAGGAATTATGCAGAACCGGCGTGGAAATCGAAGGTGCCGGGACGGGTACGACGCAGGAGTTCCTGGCCTCGGTCAAGTCTCTTTGGCCGTTCGCTCCGGCCAACGAAGTAGAGGCCATGCGGATGGCCATCGGCTATCTTGAGAAGGCGGTCTCACGCGATGCGACCTTCGACGATCCGCAAGCGCATTTGAATGGCATCTCGCTGCTAATCGATCTCATGATCCGGTGCGAGGATTTCGATGCCGCGTTCACCATGATCCGGGGCATCTACCGCAATGCAACCTACGCCCGCGGCACCATGCAGGAGACGTTGCGAAACCCCGAACTGGACGAAACGGCCAAACAGAAAGTGCGCAACAAGATCCGGGGGCTATCCCGATCCGTCGAGCATGCCGGAGAGTTGCGGCGCAAGTTGTTGGGCATTCTGATCGACCGCGATCGCGCAACGATCCGCCGCGTGCTCTCCGAAAACGCGGGGGCCCCGGTGGAGCAGGTCGCGTCCGCGTTGGAACAGCACGGCATCTCGCCCGGTGTCGTCGTCTTTCTCAAAGAGCGCGGGGATTTGGACCCAAAGAAGAACCGATGACCGGCACCTGCGCCACCCCTGCCGATGCGGTTCCGTTCACACCCAATCAAAGCAGGCCAGGTTCGCGTTCAGTGCGTCTTCCACTGAGCCCGCCTTGCCGTGCTCCAGTTCGACGTAGCCTCTGAAGCCGGTGTCGTGGATGGCTTTGTAAATGTTTGTGTAGTTCAGTTCGCCCGTGCCGGGTTCTTTGCGGCCGGGGTTGTCGGCGACGTGGAACAAGCCGATGCGGTCGATGTTCTCGCGAATGTTGCGAATAACATTGCCTTCCGTAATCTGCTGGTGGTAGATATCGAAGAGCATTTTAATGCTCGGGCTTCCGACGGCGTCGAGGATCTGCATAGTCTGATCCGTGCGGGTCAGGAAGAAGCCTTTGTGATCGACGAGGGGGTTGAGGGCCTCCATGATGATTTCGACATCGTTCTCTTCGGCGACCGGCGCCAGGCGTTTCAAGCACGCTACTACAAGATCCATCTGCTCGTCGTAGGAGATGTCGTCGCGGGCGTTTCCGGTGAGGCCGATAAGCTGGCGCGTACCCAGTTGCTTTGCGATGCCGATGCGCTGGCGGAACTCGTCCACGACCGCGTCATGCTGGGCCGGGTCCATCATGAAGCCCGGCTCGATGCGGCCACATCCGCGGATACAGCAAAGCGCGAGCCCGAGGCTGTCGGCTTTGCGCCGGATTGCGTCCAGGTCGCCTTCCGGATTGTGCCACGCATACGCGGGGAACCCCCAGGCAGCGGCAGACTCGAGTTGCTCGTCCAACGTGCCGGGGAAGAACTGGGGTTGCACCGCGAAGTTGAGCGGCAGGTCGGCGAAGGAACCCGCTGCGCCCGACGGTTGAGCGTAAACGCGCGGCGTGGCGGCGACGCCCGCAACGGTTGCAGAAGCAATAAGAAAATCGCGTCGATGCATGGATACCACTCCCAAGTATTTCCTATCCGCGCGCATGATACCGCTTACGTCAACGCTTTCGCCCGGCTCCTCCGGGCTTGTGAAGCTTCTGCTCTTCGTACTCCTCCCCCCACTTGTGCATCGCCTGAAGTACTTTTCCCAGCTTTCGGCCAAGGGGCAGGAGCGAGTACTCCACCTTGGGAGGGATCTCTGAGTAAACCTTTCGGCGGATGACGCCGTCCGCTTCGAGTTCGCGTAGCTGTTTGGTCAGTGTGCGATGAGAAATCCCCGCCAGCCTCCGGTGGAGTTCTCCGAAGCGCAACGTCCCGTCAAACAAGTAATGGAGTATCAGCACTTTCCATCGCCCGCCGACGACTTGCAGCGTCGTTTCCACGGGGCAGCTTATTGACTTTGGGCCCGGCCGTGCCATGGGGACTACTAGTATCCTTTAAGTAACTGACTTACGTAATAGTTCATACTTGACAAAATGTGCATATGCAATCAATCTCCAGTGTAAGCTGTCTGCTGCATGCTGTCAACGAAATGGTGCGAAATGGTGCGAGTCGTCCCAATCTTGTTGCCCAAACCGGGCTCCAAGGGGACAACTCTGTATAGCCGAACCCTCGAAAGGAGCAAATGTCATGAGCTTCAAATACCGCCGACTGGATAAGAATGACGCTGCCGTGTTGCTTGTCGATCATCAATCCGGGCTGACCAATCTGGTGCACGATTTTTCCCCGGATGACTTCATGAACAACGTGCTTGCACTGGCCGACTGTGCCAAGTACTTCAACTTGCCCACGATCTTGACCACGAGTTTTGAGGACGGTCCGAATGGCCCGCTCGTGCCCGAGTTGAAGGCATTGTTTCCTGACGCGCCGTTCATTGCGCGGCCGGGCAACATCAACGCATGGGACAATGAGGACTTCGTAAATGCGGTCAAGGCGACGGGGAAGAAACAACTCATTATCGCGGGCATCGTGACGGAGGTATGCGTGGCGTTTCCCACCCTCTCGGCCCTGGAGGAAGGGTATGAAGTCTTTGTGGTGACCGATGCGTCGGGGACGTTCAACCTGACGACCCGCGAGGCGTCCTGGTCGCGGATGGAGGCCGCGGGCGCCCAACTGATGACCTGGTTTGCCGTCGCATGCGAGTTGCACCGCGATTGGCGGAACGATGTGGAAGGGTTGGGTACACTTTTCTCAAATCATCTGCCGTCCTACAAGTGCCTGATCACAAGTTACATGGCAACCAAGAAGTAACGGTATCGATTGGGCCTGTCTCCGGTTAAGGTGTCCATATGGAAGCCGCGATGTATTGCTGCGGATGCTCGGGCGAGGCCCAGTAGTACATGGCGACCAGCTTGCCGTCGGTTCGTTGCACAAGGCGGGGGTAGCCCATGTCCGCCCACTCGTCAACGCTTTGATAGCTCTCGCGGATGACAAACTCCTCGCCCCACGTGGCACCGTCATCTGCACTGTACTTCCCGCACATCTTGCCGGTGTCGCGGTCGCCGTAGATGCAGCACAGCCGGCCGTCGGCAAGCCGGACCAGCGCGGGCGGATTGGAGTTGGTCTTGATCTCTTTCACGGTGCTGAGATAGCGCCACGACTGACAGCGATCCTCGGATACGTATGTGTCGATCGTGCTTTCCATGACGGACTTGTCGGTGTTTATCCCGCGAAAGGAGAGCAGGAACTTCGCGTCCGACAACTGGACCGTGCTCGGCATGATGGCGCGAAACTCGTCGGTCGCGGGGGTAACCCAACTGACGAAATCAAAGGTCATTCCGCCGTCCTTCGTGCGGATGCAGGCGACCCGGCTCCCCCCGGAGACGTTCGCCGTGATGAAGATGAAACATTCGCTCGGACCCATCACGATGTAGTCCGTTCGCGGGGTGAGTTCCTGCCCCGCGAGTTCCGGGTGCTGGTTAATTTCGCCCAGGAAATAGGGGCCGTTCCATGTCGCCCCGCGGTCGTAGGAGTAGTAGAAGCCGCCCTCGGGATCGTCGTTGCCATGATAGCCCGTGGCAAAGACACGCAGCGCGAAACCGTCATCGGTGAAATCGATGGGCGCTTCGAGCTTCTTCTTGCCTTTGGGCAGCCACTGGATGTTCTCGTCGTCCAGGAAGTTCTCGGGGTCGAACATTTCCCAGGTTTCGCCGCCGTCCAGGCTGCGGGCGAACTCGCTTTCCTGAATGCCGGTGATGTTGTGGCCATCGCGGGTGGTGAAATCGCCCTGCGTGTATCCCACGAGGATTTCGTCGCCCCAGTGCCACGCGCCGTTGTTCGCCGGCCAGCCGTGGAACCGGTCCTTCTCGATGGCGGCAATCGTGTGCTGGATGTCTGCAGGCTGTTGGGCTTGTGCGGCATGGCTAATTGCCAAGGCGATCGGTAACGCGATGTGCAGGAAAAGTTTCTTCACGGTTGATTCCTTGGTTCTGCGTGTGGGTTTTCTCAAAGAAATCGCCCGGCAGGATCGGAACCTGCCGGGCGATGAATCACTCATTTCACGGTGCTACACGCCCGGACGCGGAACCGGATCGACCGGGTACGGCAGGGAGAAGTCCCACTCCTCCGGAACGATGCTGAGTTCCGAGTTCAGGGCCTCATCCCAGGTCAACGCCTTGCCGGTGTAAGCCGACATGCGGCCCATGATGGCGACCATGGTGCTATGGGCGACCTGGACGCCTTCGTTGATGTACGGGTCAACGCCGCGGATGGCGTTGCCGAGGTCCGTGTGTTCCTGGATGTACGGGTCGACCATCTTCTCCGGCGGGCTGTCCATCATGTCGTTGCACTTGCTTACGCCGTTCGTGCCGAAGGCTTCCTCGAACACGCCGCCGTCGGCCTTGCCCCAGTGGCGGCACAAGCTGGTGACGTGGACGTTGTTCGGGAACTCATAATCGCACGAGAAGTGATCGTACATGTCGCCGTAGATGGGGTCGTCCGTCTTCCAAGCGCGGCCGCCGGATGCGAAAACTTTGACGGGGTTGGCCTGCAACACCCAGCACGCGATATCCAGATTGTGAACGTGTTGCTCGACGATGCTGTCACCGCAGACCCAGCAGTAGGCGTACCAGTTGCGGATGCGGTACTCGAGTTCGCTCCAGTCCGGTTTGCGCTCGTGGGAGAAGGGCAGGCCGCCGCACCAGTACACGCGCATGGCCTTGATGTCGCCGATGGCGCCAGCGTGAAGTTTCTTGATGGTTTCCTGGTAATTGAGCTGATGACGGCGCTGCGTGCCGGCGACCAGGCAGAGATTCTTCTCTTTCGCCTTTTCGGCAGCAGCGATGACTTGGCGGATGCCCGCGGGATCTACCGCAGCCGGCTTTTCCGTGAAGATATGCTTGCCCGCTTCGACGGCGGACGTGAGATGTTTGGGCCGGCTGTACGGCAAAGTACCTTCAATGAGCACGTCGATGTCGGTATCGAGGATCTTCTTGTAGGCGTCGAACCCGGTGAAGCACATCTCGTCCTTCACCTTGAACTGGTTGACGACACGTTCGTCTTTGGCTTCGCCGATGCGCGCTCGCGACGCCTCCAGCCGATCCGGGAACAAATCGGCCATCGCCACGAGTTCGACATTGTCGTTGCCCAGCATGAACTGGGTTGCCGCACCGGTGCCGCGTCCGCCACAGCCCAGCAGACCCGCGCGCAGTTTGTTGTTGGCCGCGTAGGCCCGCCCCGAACTGAGCACGGCTAGGCTGGCCGCAGCCGCCGCCGAAGCCTTCGCGAAATCTCTCCGCGTCATCCCGGATTGTTTCCCTTCGCTCATAACTCCCTCCTGCAAATGTGAGTTGGTTGCCAAGTCCCGCGCGTTTCCGCGCGCCATGTCATTCATTCCCCGCGTATCCTGCGGACCCGTGGCGGAAAGAAGATTCAGCATAGCATAGTACGGCGTGAGAAGCGCAAACGGGTGACCGGTCCTTGCGCCGGGCCTCAGCGAGTGCTATACAGAGCGAATGACGAGGGATTTCCGAGGCGAAAACAACCGCAAGGCAGCCCGGTTTCTGCCCTGCTGGGGGGGCGGGCTTGTGCTGTTTCTTGCCGCGTGCGGATGTGGCGCTTCCACGGACAATCCAGCGGAAAAGACGGCATTGGGACTGCCCCCGTTTCATCTGTCCGCCCGGGAGGGCGATCTCGAAACGGTCCGCGAACATTTGGAAAGCGGTAGCGACGCGAACGTGCGGGACATCGACGGCAATACCGCGCTTCACCGTGCCGCGCGCGATGGGCGGCTCGCCATAGCGCAACTCCTTCTGGACTTCCGGGCGGATCCCGATGCCCGGACCGGGACCGGGTGGACCCCCCTGCACCTGGCCATCCGCGGAGACCGAACCGAGTTGGTCGAGTTGCTGCTGCGGTACAGCGCCGATCCCAACATCGCAAACGCAGAGGGCGTTCCGCCGTTGCATCTCGCGGTGATGAAGGGCAACGAAGCGATGGTGCGCCACTTACTGACGTCGCGGCCGGTTGCCGAGATCCAGAAACGCCAGAAG
>JAHDWY010000199.1 GCA_023384315.1 Candidatus Hydrogenedentota bacterium
AGAAGCGGTCGAAGATGCGCCCCCGATCGGATGGCGGGATGCTCTTTCCCGTGTTGGCGATGGTGAGGCGCGCCGACTGCCCGTTTGGCCGCAGCCGGAACAGAATCTTGCCGCCCGGCGGGGTGTATTTCATGGCATTGCTCGTGAGGTTCTGGACAACCTGGCGGAGCAAATCCCGGTCGGCCTGGACCCATACCCCTGGTGCAATATCCCGCTCCACCGTCAGCGCTGGAGCCAGGATCTGCGTATCTTCGTAAACCGATTCGAGCGCGGCGCTGAGGTCGAGCGGTTCCAAGGTTAGCTTGAGCTGGCCCGAATCGGCAAGGGAAAGCAGCAGCAGCTTGCGAATGATGCTCTTCAAGCGCTGGACTTCCTCTAATAACTTATTGAGAGTTTGTTGTTCCCGCGATCCGTCCGGCGCGGTTTGAAGCGCTTGTTCCAGTTCGCCTTGCAGTATTGTCAGCGGCGTCTTGAGTTCGTGGGCCGCGTCCGCACTGAAGCGTACGGCCTGATTGAAACTTTTCTCCAGCCGATCCAACATCTCATTGAAAACACCGATAAGCCGGACAAACTCCGCGTCCTCGACTGAGGGCGGAATGCGCTGACTCAGTCCCCGAGCGGTGATGCCTTCGGCGGTGCGGGTCAACGTCGCCACGGGACGCAGCGCTCGCTGCGCCAGGATCCACCCGCCTACCGCGATGAGAAGCAGCGCGGCCGGAAGTGCCATCAAGAAAGCGGTGCGTACGCGCGCCATTTCTCCGGCGTGCCGATGCAAGTCGATCCCGAGGACCATGGTGACTTCCGGGTTGCTCATGATTCCGACGCGCCAGGTCTTACCGCCGGCCTGCCGGTTTTCGATCCGGATCGGACCCACGAGAAGCGGCAACGGCGGGGGTGCACCCTCGCCTCGGCGAAAGCGCCCCCCCCTTCCACCCGGAACGCCGGGGCCGTCCTCATCTGGAGCTTGGAGCGGGCGATCGGCTGCCCCGGGCGGTGGCTCTGGTCCGCGTCCTGGCGGAGGGGGTCCCTGGCGGCGTTCCCGGGGCGCCCCAATCGGCGCCATGCCTTCGGGATGCGGTGGCCGGTTTGGCAGTGGACCTCCGGTTGGGACGGGATACCCGGAAGCAGGGAGGTCTTGTGGCCAATGCGGCGAGATGAAAAGCGTTTCGTCGCGCCGGTTCTTCACAAGCAAGATGAAGGGCTCCGAGTCCTGATCCGCACCGAAGCGGATGGTTCCCAAGGAATCTCCCACGATGCCCCAGTGCTCCGGGGGACGATGCATGGAGAGGTGGAGTTGTCCGATTCCGCGAATCTGATCGTCGATGCGCTCGAGACTCATTCGCCGAACCAACGACCAGCTCCACGTGCCGAAAGCCAGCAGCACTATACCGGAGAGGAGGACGGATAAGAGCGTTATGCGAAGGCGAAATGATCGAATGGACATCATGAGACTAATCCGCCCGCTTGATGCGATACCCGACACCGCGCACGGTTTCGATGAGCGGGGCGTCGCCGGCAGCGTCCAACTTCTTCCGAAGGCGTTGAATATGAACGTCGATGAGGTTGGTATTGGGATCGAAATCGTACCCCCAGACATGTTCCAGAATCTGGGTACGCGTATAAACGCGCCCGGGAGAACGAAGGAGATACTCCAGTAAACTGAATTCGCGAGCAGTAAGGGTGATGGTCCGCGCCCCGCGTTTCACTTCCCGGGTGATGACATTGACGGTCAGGTCATCGATTTGCAGGATGCTAAGTTGCTCGCCGGAGGCGCGGCGGGCGACCGCATGGATCCGGGCGATCAGTTCTTCGACAAAAAACGGTTTTGTGAGGTAGTCGTCTGCCCCCAGGTTTAGCCCTTCGATTCGTTCGTCCAGTTCACTTCGTGCGGTCAAGACGATGACAGGGACGGTATTCTTCTGCTTCCGGAGGTTTCTCAGGATACTTAGTCCGTCACGTCCCGGAAGCATGATATCGAGAATCACCACGTCGTAGGACTGAGTCGTGGCCAGGGTGTAGCCGTCGTTGCCGTTGTCGCAAACATCGACAGTAAACCCCTGCTCTTCGAGCCCCTTCCTGACAAACCCCGCGATCTGCTTTTCATCTTCTACTACCAATACCTTCATACCCGGAAGTATACCCCCGATAGGCGGGTTTGTCCGAGTGCAGCGGATTACAGTTTTGTCATGAAAGCCTCCGGGATTCCGTTAGGTAGGCGGGGCACAATCCCGACAGAACAAAGAACCCCGATACGGGATTCAGGAGGGTAACACCATGACAACGAAAAATCTCCTTAGACTGACGCTGGCCGGGTTCGCCGCGGTCGCCTTCGTGGGCTTTCTGACTGCCGGCGTCCAGGCGCAGCCCCCACAGGAACCACCGGCGAGTCCTGACGCGGTGGAACCGGGACCACCGCCTCCCCCGCCGGAAGCGGGAGCCGTTGAGGATGCGCCTCCGGCCGGACAATTCCGGGGACCGCAGGGACGCCGCGGGACCGGCGGCCGGGACGGACAATTTCGGGGTCCGCATGGCCCTCGTGGTGGGCAGCAAGGGCACACTCCGGGTGAATGCGACCAGTCCGGACCTCACGGCAAGGCCGACCAAGGCAGGATGGGTGCCGGAGCAAGCGACGGTCCTCGCATGGGCCAGGGTCGCCCCATGGGACCGCCCCCCTTTGAAGCGATCGACGCCGATGGCAATGGCGCCATCACGAAGGCGGACTGGGATCAGTTCCACGCGCAGCACCGGCCTCCCCGTCCGGATGGTCCGGCAGGGATGAACCGGGGCGATGGCCCGCGGGGTCCACGTGGACCGAACGCGCCGGATCGGGGTTTTGGAGGTCGCGGACCGCGTGCGCAAGTTGAATTCCCCGGCCCGCCCCCCGCGGCGGAATAGCGTCACCCCTTGGGGGCCCCCGACGTGGGGTAGACGGAGTAACGGGGAGGCGCAGGCCAGGTGCGAGGCCTGCGCCTCCCCACTTTTTCCGGTTTAGTGTGCGGACTTCGTGGACGGGGGACTCTCAGCAGGGGGTCCACCCCCTAACTTTTTTTGACGATTCAAGGGGGTCACTCTCCGTGCGTGCGACAGCACGTGGTGGGGATCTCCTTAACAGGATCGGCCTGGGTGTTGCAGTGGAGCGGCACGGACCTACACGGACCTACACGGACTGGCACGGAGACGTACGGACACGGGACACACGGGCCAACCCGGACGGCCTATTTTGCCTTTTTGAGTAGATCGTCGACGTCCTTCAGGACTTTTTCGCCGACTTCTTTCCGGGTTGTCTCTGGGATTTTGTAATGCTGCGTTTCTTCGAGCACGCGAATGGTGTGCATGGCGACCTGGTAAGCAAAATCGTGGACTTTCATGGCAGGAGACTCCTCGGAGCGGGTAAACCGTTGGTTCGCGCGTTGCACTATTTTCGCCACCGGGCCCTGAGGGATCAATTGGAAAAGCGAAAACCTCAGACTGCTTCCAGGACGGCCCGGGGCTCCCGGAAAAATGGGGAGACCATTCAATTACGTGGTCGTCGAAAAACACACAATCCCGGCAGAATTAACTGGTAATAGTCCCCGTTTTCCTGCTGCGGCGAGGGGGATTTGTTGGACATATGAAAACCCCAGGCCGCATCAACCACGGCCTGGGGTTCTTACAAACAGTTCTGCGATAGGCTAGTTGTGAATGCCAACCAGTGGAAGGGGCAGCGGTTTTACTGGGCGAAAGACCATCCGCTTGTTGTTCTTCCCAATAACGATCCAACAGGCCGGTTCATGGTGCCCGTCGTCGTCGTTCATATCGCGAGCGGTCAATAGACTGCTCATGGATCTCTTCTCCTTTTCGGTGCGTGCTGTCGTGGGCGCACGCCTCCCTCGTTGCGTTCGTGAAGCTCTATCTAGTGGACACCGTACCCGGTGATACCCCTGCGACCGGTACGGTATTGCGATGCGTTACAAACCCGCCTTTTTGCGCAAGGCGTCGGCCTGATCGGTCTCTTCCCAACGGAAGCCCTGATCCTCGCGTCCGAAGTGGCCGTAGGCGACCGTCTTGCGGAAGATGGGCTTCTTAAGGTCCAGCGTCTTGATGATGCTTGCGGGCCGGCAGTCGAAATGATCCATGAGGGTACTTTCGATCTTCTCCTCGGCAACCTTGTTGGTGCCGAAGGTCGTCACGTTGATCGACACCGGCTGCGCGACGCCAATGGCGTACGCCAACTGGACTTCGCAGCGGTCGGCGATGCCCGCCGCGACGACGTTCTTGGCGATGTACCGGGCCATGTACGCAGCGGAGCGGTCGACCTTGGACGGGTCTTTACCGCTGAATGCGCCGCCGCCGTGGTGACCCATGCCGCCATACGTGTCTACGATGATCTTGCGGCCGGTGACTCCGCTGTCGCCCACGGGCCCGCCGACGACGAAGCGTCCGGTCGGATTGATGTGGTATTTCACTTGTCCGTTTACGAGGTTCTGGGGAATCACCGGAGTGATAACGTCATCAATGATGCTCTTCCGGATCTCGTCCTGATTAACGCTCGCGGAATGCTGGTTGGAAATCACGACGGTGTCGATGCGGACCGGTTTTCCTTCCACGTACTCGATCGTCACCTGAGATTTTCCGTCGGGCTGAAGCCACGGCAACGCGCCGCTCTTGCGCAGCTCGGACAGGCGCCGCCCTAACTTGTGAGCCAGTAGAATCGGCATGGGCATGAGCTCGGGGGTCTCGTTGGTGGCGTATCCGAACATCATGCCCTGATCGCCAGCGCCCTGCTCATGATCCGTCGTTACGTCAACGCCCTGCGCGATGTCCGGCGACTGCTTGTCCAGGTTGACGAGTACCGCACAGCTGTTGCCATCAAATCCGGAGTCGCCGCCGACGTAGCCGATGTCGGTAATCGCCTTCCGGACGACGGCGGGGATATCCACGACGGCCTTGGAGGTAATCTCGCCCGCCACCACGCACAGCCCGGTGTTGACGAGGGTTTCGCACGCGACACGGCTATCGGGATCTTGCGCAAGCATGGCATCGGACACGGCGTCGGCGACTTTGTCGGGGTGCCCTTCAGTCACGGACTCAGATGTGAACAGGTATTTGCTCATAGTAGGATTTCCACTCCTGCCCCTGTGGACGGTACGCCGTCAAGCGCGGCGGTATGGTTCGAATCAGCCCCCTCTTCGGGAGCGCAAAGGATGAACGAAGCTCTAGTTCGTCTTCAGATCTGCGGAGAGTGCCGCCGGGTCGAGGCGGAATCCAGGACCCATGGTGCTGCTCATCGTGCAGGCCTTGAGATAGGTACCCTTACACGCTGCCGGACGCGCTTTTAGGACGGCCTGAATCACGGCTGCGGAGTTTTCTTCAATCTGCGCAGCGGTGAAAGACGCTTTCCCTACGGGCACGTGCATGTTGGCATTCTTGTCGACGCGGAAGTCGATCTTGCCTTTCTTGATTTCCGCAACGGCGTCGCCGACCTTGGGGGTTACCGTCCCGGCTTTGGGGCTGGGCATCAGTCCCCGGGGACCGAGTATTTTGCCGAGCTTACCGACTTCACCCATCATATCGGGCGCTGCGACGGCGACATCGAAGTCAGTCCAACCGCCTTGCACCTTGGCAACGAGATCCTCGGCGCCAATGGCTTCAGCGCCGGCGGCTTCGGCGGCGGCTTTCTGGTCGGCCTGCTTGCAGAATACGGCCACGCGAACCGGTTTGCCCGTGCCGTGGGGAAGAGAAACGGTGCCGCGCACCATTTGTTCCGCGTGACGGGGGTCGACGCCAAGGTGAAATGCGAGATCGACGGTCTCGTCGAACTTGGCGGTGGCGCATTCTTTTACGCCAGCGGCGGCATCGGAAAGGGTATGAATCTTCTTGTCGCCGGTCTTGTCTTTGAGCGCGGCGACGCGCTTGCTGGGTTTACCCATTGCTGAATCTCCTGTGGTTCCTGCGGGCCTGGGGCCCTCCCACATTGTGACCGGACGAGTCCGGCCGTATATCGACTCGCGCCTGGCTCGTTGGAACCGGGCGCTTAATACAGGCAAATTAGTTTTCGACGGTGAGCCCCATACTGCGAGCGGTACCAGCAATCATGCTGATTGCGGTGTCAATGTTTGCCGCATTCAGGTCCGCCTGCTTCAACTCGGCGATTTCCTTGAGCTGGGCTTTGGTCACCGAACCCACTTTGTTCTTGTTGGGTTCGCCGGAGGCTTTTGCAAGCTTCGCGGCGCGCTTCAACAGAACCGCGGCCGGCGGGCTCTTGGTAATGAACGTGAACGAGCGGTCTTCGAACACGGTAATCACGACCGGAATGATCAACCCTTGTTGATCCTTGGTGCGGTCGTTGAATTGCTTGCAGAACTCCATGATCTGCACGCCGTGCTGGCCCAGTGCAGGACCCACCGGCGGGGCCGGGTTGGCTTGGCCGGCAGGGCACTGCAATTTGATCTGTGCCATAACGTTCCGGCCCTTGCCTTTGGCTGGCTTACCCATGATAGTGCTCCGTTATCCTCTATTGCGATGCGGTCCTGAAGACCGGTTTACATCTTTTCAACTTGCCAAAACTCAACTTCAACGCTGGTAAGACGCTCGAAGATTTCGACCATTACCTTAAGGGTGCCGCGCTCGGCATTGATCTCGTCAATATTGCCGAGGAAGTTCGAAAACGGTCCATCAATAATCTTGACTCGCTCACCGTGTTCAAAGGCAACCTTCGGCTTCGGGCGTTCCCGCTCGCCCCGGATCTCTTCGAGGATCGCCTGAACTTCCGAATCCTCCAAGGGTACCGGAACCGTCCGCGAGCCAATAAACCCGCTGACGCCGGGGGTCTCTTTGATGAGGTGCCACAGCTCGGGGTTACGCTCCGGATGGACGGGCAATTGAATCAACACGTAGCCGGGGAAGAACTTCCGCTTGGAGATTTTCTTTTCGCCGGACTTAATCTCGGCCACTTCTTCCATAGGGACGAGCACATCGCCGATGACATCCTTGAGACCGCCCTGCTCGGCGTGGATCAAGATGTTCTTCTTGACGTTCGCTTCCTGGCCCGAATAGGCGTGCAAGGCATACCAGCGCCGTTTGATGCCGTCATCTTTTACAGCGAGCGCCTCTTCTTCCACAGTTTCCTGCGTCTCCTCGGGGTCGGCGGAGGTATCCGCCGTTTCCTCGGGGGCTTCGTGCACCTCTTCGGGTGTTTCGTCCGTCGTCACGTATTTTATCCCCTATCCCAGGAGCAACATCAACCGGATAACCCGCAGGAATACCCAGTCGTACAGGCCAATGATTGCGGCAAGGATCAGCAGGGTAATCATCACGATGGTCGTGTGGTCGTGCAGTTCGTTCTTACTGGGCCAGGCCACCTTGCTCATTTCAACCATGACTTCCTGGAAAAACTCCCGGATTCGGGCGATAAAGCCCGGCTGAGTCGTTGTCGCTGTAGCCGACTGCTTAGCCATGGGTCTCCTTGCTACGGTCGCCTGTCTGGCCATGATGCCTCACCGTTAATACCTTCAATCTCAGCAACTTAAGAAATGGCAGGACTGGAGGGACTCGAACCCCCAACCTTCGGCTTTGGAGGCCGCTGCTCTAGCCA
>JAHDWY010000200.1 GCA_023384315.1 Candidatus Hydrogenedentota bacterium
TACCCCGTCGGCGAGTTCGATGTGACCGACAACTCCGGACCCAGCCCCAATCGTAACAGTGTTGCCGAGCACGGCGCTTCCTGCTAACCCCGCGTTTCCGCATATAATGCAATTCGTACCGATTCGTACATTGTGTCCGATCTGTACGAGGTTGTCAATTTTCGTACCATCCCCAATGACCGTAACTCCGAAGGTCGCCCGGTCGATAGCGGTATTGGCGCCAATCTCCACGTCATCTCCGACGTTCACGGTACCCACTTGGGGGATCTTTATCTGCCGTTTCCCATGTTGGGTAAAGCCGAACCCGTCAGAACCGATTACAGCCCCGCTGTGGATCAAGCACCGGGCACCCACGGTAACCCTTTCGCGCACCGTTACATTGGGATACAGCACCGAACCCGGACCGATACGGGAACTCCTCCCAATGAAACAGCCGGAATGCAAGCTCACGGAATCGCCTATCGTTGTACCGTCCTCGATGACCACATTGGGTCCGATGGCCGCGCCGGCGCCAATCTTCGCCGTCGGCGCGATCCACGCGGTCGGATCCGTTCCGGCCAATACGGCTTGCTGTTCCGACTGCACCTCCAGGAGGATGGTGAGCATCGCCTGGCGCGGATCGTCGACCTGGATCAGCGGTATGCCTGCGACAGAAACATCACGGGAGACCACGACCGCGGTTGCGGACGTCGTTTCCAGGTAGGGAAGGTACTTCCGGTCCGAAACGAAGGTTAACTCGCCGCTCACGGCCTCCCGAATCCCGTTCAGGCCAGTGATACGAACGGAACTGTCCCCGACCACGGTGCCTTTGACGAGGGCCGCGATCTCACCGAGGGTAGCGTTCATTCACTGCTGCTCCGGTGGTGATTGGGGAAGCCGGCGAAACCTATCGAACTGCACGTTTTGCTGACTACTGGCTCTGACCGTTCAGCCGGGCAATCACGCGAGACGTAATGTCAATCGTTTCGCTATAGTATAGCACGGACGTGGGGCTCTTGGAATCGGCCTCAAAAATCAGGTGATAGTTCTCGTTCGCGCCGATTTGGTTCACCGCCGCGTCGATATCTTCCATCATGCGCGCAAAGAACTTGCGGGACTTACTGTCGATCTCGCCTTGGAGCCGCTTGAACTCGGTCTGGTACTTGCGATAGTCGCTTTCAATCTTGTCGCGAAGCTGCTGCTGCTGTTCCTCGGACATGCTGGAGGCCTGGCTTTCCAGGCGATCCTTGTCCGCGGTAATGGTATTGGAAAGCGAATCGATCTGATCCTGGAGTTGCTTCTTCTCGGATTCGAGTTCGGCCCACTCGCGCTTCTGCTTCTCGTAGTTGTCGAAAACCTCTTTCCGGTCGACCACCGCGATCTTGTATTGGGTGGTACTGGCGCCGCTCCCGCTCTCTTGAGCGACAGCCCACACGGGCACGATTAAGGAAAGCAAGAGCATCATTTTCAAAGACTTGACCGCCATATTCACGTTCCCTATTCCCCTAAAGTTTCGTTCGGTTTGAACCCGCGCCAGATGTGTGCGTTACCGCCTCGTTTCCTGAATGAAATGGTTTCCGGCGGGACAAGGACGGAGTATACCACCAGTAAAATGCCGGTGCAAGATGCCGGATTACCACTCATACGCCGATTCGTTTAGAACCGGAATCCACCTTGCAAGTGGAATCGACCGGAACCCTGGTCCTCATCCGCATTGAGCGGCACGCCGTAGTCCAGACGAATCGGTCCCATTCGGGGGATATCGAATCCGATACCGATACCGGCGGAGTAGCGCATGTCTCCAAACCCGAAGTCGCTCGGCTCGAGCCAGACACCGCCGGCATCGATGAAGCCATACAAGCGGAAGAACTTGCTTGCTTTGTACTTGACCTCGATGTTGTTCACGAGCCGCAATTCGCCACCCACAGATTCGTCGTCGCCGATGAAGCCGTAGCGGGGACGTTTAGGCCCGATGTCACGAGAATCATAACCGCGTACGGTGGACGTGCCGCCGGCGAAGTACCGGTCCGACAGCGGAATCACGTCCGAGTCTCCGAAGGGGAATCCGATGCCCTGCCGGGAACGGTACGAAAGCACCCACTTCGACTCTTCGTCGAGCGACCAGTACCACGTGGAGTCGTGATCCAATTTCCAGAAATTGTTATCGCCGCCGATGCCCGCCAATTCCAACTGTAGGTCGTGGCTCGAGCCGGAGGACGGGTCGCGGCGCGAATCGGTCGTGGTGCGGTTGATGCCCCAAATGGTGCTGATCGTGACGTCCCCACCAATGTACGGGTAGTAGGCGCTGAAGGGCCCGGTGCCCAGATCGCTGTAGTTGATGCTCCGGTAACTGAGCGCTGTACGGGCCGTCACGTATGGGGAAAGAACCTTACCCAAGCGAATCTGGGCGCCCTGGGATTCTTGCGTGTAGTCGGAACCGCCTTCGTATTCGTACGACTCATCGAACAGGTCGACGCCGAATACGATGGGATACCCCAGGAACTCGGGGTCGGTGAAGCTCAGGTTGTACTCGGTGCGGCGCTGACCGATGTTCAAGCGGATGCGGAACTGCTGGCCGCCGCCGCTGAAGGACGGCCAGTTCGTGATGTCGAAGTTGTCGAAGCGCAGTTCGGTATATCCGCCGAACCCATCGTCCGTACTATAGCCCGCGCCGAAGTTCCAGAACCCGGTGCGGCCCTCTTCCACGTCAATCAGAAGGTTCGCGAAACGGTCGTCATCCTCGACTTCTTCCATGGACATGCGGATGGCATCATAGTACTCGGTGCTCTCGAGACGCCGCTTGCTGGCTTCGAGCAACGCGCCGTCAAACCGCTCGCCCGGTACCACGAAAATCTCGCGCCGGACCACTTCGTCCCGCGTGACGTCGTTGCCTGTAATCTTGATCTCGCGAACATACTTGAGGTCGCCTTCCTCAACGCGGTGGACGATGTGGGTGGTTTTCGAATCGCGATCCAGGGTGACTTGAGGAGTAACCGCGGCATTGATGTAACCGCTGTCGGCATAGCCCTTGGACACCAGCTGGGCGTCTGCTTCCACCTGGCCTTTGTTGTGGACGTCGCCGGCCTGGACTTCAAGCAATCCCACGATTTCGTCGTCGTCAAATACCTCGTTGTTGGCGGTTTCGAGCGTGCCGACCGTGTACTCGGGCCCTTCCTGGACCTGAATCGTGATATCGAGGCCTTTTCCGCTCTCCGAGTAGGCGAGTTCGGTGCCGGCGACGGCGGCTTCAAGCCGCCCATGATTGCCGTACTTGTCGAGCACGCCTTCCAAATCCGCCTCCAACTTGTCTTCATCGTACTTCCCGCCGATAAACCACCAACGGCGTTTCGTCTGCATTCCTTTACGAAGCTGACGATCGGACAAGGCATCGTTGCCTTCAAAGGCGATGGAGCGGATGCGGGCCTTCTTGCCTTCATCAATCACGTACGTGATACGGACCCGCGAAGGCCCGACTTCTTCTACCACGATATCGACGGTGGTGTTCGCGATGCCCTTGGATTGATAGAGATTGAGGACGGCTTCGCGTTCCTCGTTGTAGCCATCCTCCAGGAAGGTGTCGCCTTCGCGCCACCCCAGGACGCCGCGGATGGCGCGGTCGCGCACCTTGTCATTCCCGATAATCTTGATCTCGGAAATGACCCGTTTCTCTTCTACGATGTAGGTCAGGACGACTTCGTCACCGCTGAGGGTGGCGTCTGCCTTGATAGAAGAAAAGAAGGTGGTGTCGTAGAGGCGGCGAATGTCGCGCGAAATCGCCACCTGGTTGTAGGTTTGACCTGGTTGGACCTCGAGCTGCGAGCGGATAAGCTGTTCGCTAACCCGCTCCAGGCCGTCAATCCGGACCTCCCGGATTGTCTTCCCCTCGAATTGCTGGGCGAATACGGGCACTGCCATCACCAGAACGAGCAGCGCCATCAGGAGGTTCTTGTGAGTGATCAATTAGTCACACCTTCCGCTACGGGCATAACCGGTTCAAAAACGAGTTTTTCTTCCTCGTCCGACGGCCGGACGTTTATCTGCATACCGGGCGCGAAGAGCCCCTTCAGAAGCGATTCGGACAAGGGATCCTCGATGTGCTGTTGCACAGCCCGTCGCAAGGGCCGAGCCCCATACTGCTCGTCGCTACCGATCCGAACGATGAACTCCTTGGCCTCATCGCTCAGGGTCAGATTGTAGCCCTTTTCCCCGACGCGTTCTATCACTTCGGCCACGTGAATGTCAACAATCCGCACCAGTTCCTCGTGGGTAAGGCGGTGGAATACGACGACTTCGTCCACGCGGTTCAAGAATTCGGGGTTGAACACTTTCTTCACTTCGTCCATGACCCGCGACTTCATCTCCCGGTACTCGTCTTCACGGGAATCGCGCTGGAAGCCGACCTGAACCGAACGTCCAATACGGCGGGCACCGATATTGCTCGTCATAACAATGACCGTGTTCCGGAAATCGACCTTGCGTCCGGTCGAGTCGGTCATGTGACCATCTTCCAGCACCTGGAGCAGCACGTTGAACACGTCCGGGTGGGCTTTCTCGATCTCGTCGAAGAGCACGACTGAGTAGGGCCGGCGACGAACCTGTTCGGTCAGTTGCCCGCCCTCGTTGTAGCCCACGTATCCGGGAGGCGCGCCCGCCAGACGGGACACGGCGAACTTCTCCATGTATTCGGACATGTCGATGGTGATGAGCGCGTCTTCGTTGCCGAACAGGAACGATGCCAGCGATTTCGCGAGGAGCGTCTTGCCGACGCCCGTCGGGCCGAGGAACAAGAACGACCCCACGGGCCGGCCCGTATTGCGAAGCCCGGCGCGGGACCGCTGGATGGCCCGCGTGATGGCGTCGATGGCCGATTCCTGACCGATGACGGATTTGTGCAACTCGTCGCGCATGCGGAGCAGTCGGGTCGATTCCGACTCTTCCAGCTTGGTCAGCGGAACGCCCGTCCATTTGGAAACGATGTAGGCAATTTCCTCTTCGCCAACGACGGTCTCGGCGGAATCGCGCTTCTTCTCCCAGTCCCGCTTTTTCTCTTCGAGTTCGGCGATGAGATTGCGCTCTTTGTCGCGCAGGCTCGCCGCGCGCTCGTATTCCTGCCGCCGGATTGCGGCTTCTTTCTCATGGGTGACTTTCTCGATCTGCTGCTCGATATCCTTCAATTCCAGCGGACGGGTCGTAATCTGAAGGCGCGCGCGGCTGCCCGCCTCGTCGATAACATCGACTGCCTTGTCCGGCAGATAGCGATCGGTGATGTACTGATTCGACAGCTTGGCCGCGGCGACAATTGCTTCATCCGAGAACTTCACGCGGTGGTGCGCCTCGTACTTGTCCCGCAGCCCTTGAATGATCTCCACGGTCTGGTCGACCGACGGGGCATCGACCATGATGGTCTGGAAGCGGCGCGCCAGGGCGGCGTCTTTCTCGATGTGTTTGCGGTATTCGTCCAGCGTGGTCGCGCCGATGCACTGCAACTCGCCGCGCGCGAGGGACGGTTTCAGCATGTTGGCCGCGTCCACCGCGCCTTCCGCGGCGCCCGCGCCGACGATGGTGTGCAATTCGTCGATAAACAGGATGATGTTATCGGCACGGCGGATCTCTTTCATCACCGACTTGAGCCGTTCCTCGAACTGGCCGCGATACTTGGTTCCCGCGACGACACCGGCCAGGTCCAGCGTCAACACGCGGCGGTTCAGCAAGAGGTCGGGCACGTCGCCATTGACGATGGCCTGGGCTAGACCCTCGACGATAGCGGTCTTGCCGACGCCTGCCTCGCCAATGAGAACGGGGTTGTTCTTTGTGCGGCGGCTCAAGACCTGAATCACCCGTTCGATCTCGGCCTCGCGGCCGATGACGGGGTCCAGCTTGTCTTCCTGCGCAAGGGCCGTCAGGTCACGGCCGAAGGTGTCCAACGCCGGAGTCTGACTCTTCTTACCCGAGCTTGCTTGAGGTCCTGGTTTTCCTTGATCGCCCAACAATCGGATTACCTCCGCTTGGATGCGCTCCAGATCGACCTTCATGTCCTGCAGGACCTTGGCGGCGATTCCTTCGCCTTCTTTCACGAGGCCCAAGAGGATATGTTCGGTGCCGATGTAGCTATGGTTGAAGCGGCGCGCTTCTTCCACCGCGAGTTCCAAGACTTTCTTGGCGCGTGGCGTGAATGCGATCTCCTCGCCGGACACAACGGCGCTGCCTTTTTGAACTTGCTGCTCGATCTCCAGCGATAACGACTCTATATCAACGCCCAAGTTTTCGAGCGCCCGGGCTGCGATACCGTCCGGCTCCCGGCATAGTCCCAGCAGGATGTGCTCGGTACGGACGTATTCACTGCCGAGGCGGGTCGCCTCTTCGCGCGCCGCGCTGACTACATGTTTCGCTCGTTCCGTAAATCGTTCCCACATAATATGATTCCACCTTCAATGCGCTATGATTCGTATAAGGGTGCGCCCGCTGCACGGCGGGATTTGCCAGTTTGCCAGATTGCCGACCTTCTCGTGGACGGCACAGCCGATTCGGTCACTGCACTTAGTATTGTGCTTGAACGGCTTTCCGAAGTCCACCTTTGCAGGGTTCGCAAATTGGCCCGGATCCGACCGCGCCTGGATAGGGCCAGCGTCCACACGCTCCACTGCGAGTCCTCGAGCGGCCCTACGAGAACCGCTGCCGGAACAGATTGGCCCGGGCGGTGCTCAGCGCAAAGTGGTCCGATGCTTCACCGAGCCGGGATTCGAGGTGCGCCGCCTGCGCAAGTACGAGGAGTTCGTTCAACTGTTGGACCGAAAAGCTCTCGACTTGCCCGGTCGCCAAACCGAGCCGAAGCGCCGACAACAGGTCCAGTGCCTCTTGGAACTCGAGCACCCGTGCCCCCCGCGCGATGCCCAGCGCCCGGCCGACACGATCGGCCAAGGCCGGCAAGGATTCCTCCTTCATGATGGTAGCGCGAGCGCTCCGTTCCTGCGTGACGGCATCGCTAATGGTCGTGCGGAAGTGGTAAACAATCTCCTCTTCGGATCGGCCCAGGGCCCCACGATTTGCAACGACATAGAGATATCCGGGCGCCCCGCCAATCTCGCCAAACGCGCCCGTTAACGAATGGTGATTGCCGCGAACGCTTTGCTCCAGCGGCATGATTCGGCCCGCCGATGTCAGACCTGGCAAATGGATGAGGCTCGCGACACGCAGCCCGGTGCCCAATTCGTCAAGCGAGGACGATAGGTACCCGCGCTTTTCATCGAACGAAAAGTCCAAGGCCAACGCAAGCGATTCATCCGCTTCGGACGCCCGTGACCACACGTCTTGTGGTCTCAGGCCCGGCGCCAGTACGGTGATTCGGACGTGGTCCCGCTCGTTCACCATAATGCTCAGGCACTGATCGTCGCTGATGAATACGCCTCGAGGACCTTGTCCCTCCGCCATCCACGGCGTCATGAGGTGGCGTTCCGTGAGCAAACGCGTCTCTTGAAGGCTCAATTCCGACAAGGGGTAATACTGACCGTCCGAAAACACGTCGGATTGATCAAACGCCGAAAG
>JAHDWY010000201.1 GCA_023384315.1 Candidatus Hydrogenedentota bacterium
CCGGCGTTGACGGAACGGTTTCAGGCCTTTATTGGCCGCCTGGAAATGTGCAACGCCTTCTCCGAGTTGAACGATCCCATCGACCAGCGCGAGCGGTTCATGGATCAGCTCAAGCAGCGCGAACTCGGCGATGACGAAGCGCAGCGGCTCGACGAAGATTTTATTACTGCATTGGAAGTGGGCATGCCGCCGACGGCGGGGCTGGGAATCGGGATCGATCGGTTCGCCATGTTGTTGACCGACTCCGCGTCCATCCGCGAGGTGATCCTGTACCCCTTGCTGCGGCCGCTGTAGTACGGCGCCCGCTGCAAAGGTGTATCGCACGGCGAGCAGGACGAAGAACATCCCCCTTGATCCCCCTTCAAAGGGGGAATTCTCGCAACGCGCTGCGTTGCGTTGGAAAGTGTAGCGCGTAACCTCAGGATGAGGCGCAGGCGCATGAGCAGGATCAAGACCTGGGGTGGGCAGATTCCCCCTTCGAAGGGGGATCAAGGGGGATGTTCTTACGTGCGAAGAGAAACTTGCGATGAAGCGCCCTTGACGACTTGCGAACAGGGACACAGGAAAGAGCCGAATGCGTTTTGAAGCCTATGTGGCCATGCGGTATTTGCGCGGGAAGCGCAAGAACCGCTTCGTTAGCCTGATCACGATCATCTCGGTCGCCGGGGTGAGCGTGGGGGTGATGGCGTTAATCGTGGTCATGGGCGTTATGACGGGGTTTGACGAAGAACTCACTGCGTCGATCATGGGCAACAACGCCCATCTCACCATTGAAGACGCGTTTCACGACCCCATTGACAATCCGGATGCGGTCATCGCCGCACTGATGGAAGAGTATCCGGACATCCTCGCGGCGAGCCCTATCATCCAAATCAAATCCGTGCTCCGGCGCGGCCAGACCAGCGGGCAAGCCTATGAGGCGGCCTTCGTCATCGGAATCGATCCCGAGCGGGAGACGAAGGTCACACAACTTGAAGAGAACCTGACGAAGGAGCGGGGCCGCACCATGGGCGCGGGCAACCTGCCGGGCAAGAACGAGATCGTGCTGGGCTGGGCGCTCGCACAGAACATCGGGGTGTACATAGGCGATCAAGTGGCGGTCATCACGCCGACCGATAGCGTGTCGCCCTTCGGGCGCGTGTCGTCGCAGGCGAAGTGGCTCACCGTGAGCGGCATTTCCCAGGCGCAGATGCAGGATTTCGATTCTGTATACGCCTACATCACGCTGGAGACCGCGCAACAAATCATCAAGCGCGACGGGGTGGATGCGATCCATTGCATAATCAAAGATCCCATGCGCGCGGACGTGCTGGCCAATCAAATTGCCGGGGACTACGGATTCCTCACGTCGACGTGGTATGACAGCAACGTGTTCTTCTTCGAGGCGTTGAAACAGGAGAAGGTGGCCATGTTCATCATTCTCATGTTCATCATCCTGGTGGCCGCCTTCAACATCACGAGCACGCTCATCATGGTGGTCATGGAGAAGAAGCGCGACATCGGCATTCTGCGCACGCTGGGGGTCAGCAGCCGCGCCATCATTCAGTTGTTCATGCTGGAAGGGCTGTATATCGGCCTGAGCGGCACCATGATCGGCGTCGTTTGCGGAACGCTGCTGGCGTACAACCTGAATCCCGTGGCGGAGGTGATTGCGTGGTTCCTTGGCATCGACCTGTTTAACGCCGTCATCTACCATTTCGACCACATTCCGGTTTCGGTTGTGCCGCGCGACATCATCGGCATTACTGTATGCTCGGTGATTCTCACCTTTGTTTCGACCCTGTATCCGGCGTGGAGCGCGTCGCGCCTCGACCCGGTGGATGCGTTGCGCTATGAGTAAACGCGGTAACAGCAAGGTAATCGAGTGCGTGGACCTCGAAAAGACCTTCCACGACGGAAGCCGGGAATTGCGGATTCTCCAGCGGTTGAACCTGGACGTGCGCGACGGGGAAAGCCTCGCCATCAGTGGGCCATCCGGCGTGGGCAAGAGCACGTTGCTGCACATCATCGGCACGCTGGACCGGCCCACGTCGGGCAAGGTGTTGTTCCGCGGCAAGTCGCTGGCGGAAACGAGCCGCAATGAGATCAACCGCATCCGGAACGAGGAAGTCGGCTTCGTCTTTCAGTTCTACCATCTCCTGCCCGAGTTCACGGCGTTGGAGAACGTAATGATGCCGGCCTTCAGCATGGGCAAGAAGCGCAGCGAGCTTCGGGAACGGGCGGAAGAACTGCTCATGAAGGTGGGCCTTGCCGACCGCATGACGCACAAGCCGGGCATGCTCAGCGGGGGCGAGCAGCAGCGGGTGGCCATTGGGCGCGCGTTGTTTAACCGGCCCTCGGTTGTCCTGGCCGACGAACCCACCGGCAACCTTGACGAACGTACGGGTGACGGCATCATCGATCTGCTGTGGGAACTGAATCGTTCCGAAGGGGTCACGCTGGTTATCGTGACGCACGATGACACGATGGCGAAACACGCGGACCGCTGGATCTACATCCACGAAGGCCAGGCCGTCGAGAAAAAGGGGGAAAAATAGGGAACAACCACCATTTTCCTTTTCGAGCGCGGAGAAAATGAGCCAGACGCGGAGAAGGAAGATGGTGACTGTTCCCATTTATCTCAAGGGGGATGTTCTTGAGATCGATGCGTACGTGAACTTCAGGCCCGGCGCTTTACTTCGTGTCGTGCCGCATGCCTACGCCAAATCGGGGAGTTCCAGGGTGTCGCCGGTGCGATCTTGCCAGGCGCGGAGTTCGGCGGTGAGGCGTTGGACGACCGGTCGATGCTCGTCGCGATCGATGAGGTTCGTCGTGTCGCCGGGATCTTCGCGGAGATAGAAGAGCTGGCTCGAATCGCCCACGTTCAGCGTCAGCTTCCAGCCGTCGGGGGAAATGATCGTGCGCGAGTGGGGACCGGAGGTTTGCGTGGCGTCGCGCGTGGCGCCGGCGGGATTACGGCCTTCGCCCATGGTCTCCGGGGCGTTCCATTCGACAAACACGGGCTGGTCCGCGATGCGCGCGCCTTTCATCCGCGGCACGAGACTCTTGCCAGGCAAAGTGTCGGGCACGGCGGCGCCCATGAGGTCGAGCAACGTGGGCACGAGATCGATGTGGCTGAAGCGGCCTTTGAGCACTTCGTGTCGGCGCTGGAACCGCGGATAGCGGATGAGCCAGGGCACGCGCATGGCTTCTTCGTACATGTAGCCCTTTTCGACCAGCTTGTGGGAGCCCATCATGTCGCCGTGGTCGGAGGTGTAGACCACGATGGTGTCTTCCGCGAGACCGAGTTCTTCGAGGGTGGCCAGGATCGCGCCGACACTGCGGTCCACCTGGCTGACGAGTCCCCAGTAGTTCGCAATAAGACGCCGCCACCCGGCTTCGGTAGCGAGGTCTAAATCGCCCGTGTATATTCCCTTGTATTTTTCCGACCGCATGCGATACGAGAGCGGCTCGTTTTCTTCCAGGGGATCGTTGTGGTTCGCGGGCAGCGCAACCTCGTCCAGCCCGTGCAGATCGTTCAAGGGTCCAGTGAACGGCATGTGGGGTTCGAGGAAGTTGACGTGCAGGATGAATGGCTCGTCGCGATGGCGGCGCAGAAAGTCGCAGGCCTCCAACTCCAGGAACTTCGGTTTGCATTGTTCAATGGGCAGCGAAGCTGCGTAATTGCGCGAAAAGCCGCCACGATCTTCCGTGGGGGTGTGGCCCTGGCTCACCAGCCAAGCGGCGTAATCGCTGTTCTTCGTGATATCCCGGTCTTCGCGGTAGTAGCGCCAGTATCCATCTTCGATGCTGCGCCATTCCTCGAACCCATGTTGCGCGAAAATCTCATCGCCAAGATGCCATTTGCCGAAGTAGCCGCTGCGGTAGTCGGGGTCGTCGACCAGTTTGGGAAATGCCGGGACGTCGTAGGACAAGGCGATATTGTTCTGGCGGCAGCCGTTCTGGTGCGGCCAGAGTCCGGTCAACACCGTCGAGCGCGAGGGCGTACACACGGGCTGGCTCACGTAGGCGTTTTCGAACACGATGCTCTCGGCCGCCAGCTTGGAGAGATTGGGTGACTGGATACGGGTGTTACCGTAGACATCGATGGTATCCGCGCGTTGCTCGTCGGTCCAGATGAAGAGGAGGTTCGGTTTGCGCTTGGGCCGCGCCGGGGCGGACGACGCGGAAGCGGCAAGCGTGGCCGCGGCGGTGGATGCCAGGAAATTCCGGCGCGTGGGTCGTAATAGCATGGCGATGAACCTCCTCGTGATGACGGATAATGACTCATTCTGCTCTGGAACCGGCAAGCTGTCAACCAGCGATCCGATTTGATTTCCAGACCGTGCCTTGTCGACAATCCTCCTTCCTAACTCTCCTGCAACGGCTTTCATTCGAGGTGAAAAACAGATCATGAGCAAAATTCTCCGTTCCGCCAGCGCGCACTTCGACCGTGCATCGCTGGAAAGTGCATACTGGCTTCTGGGAAACCTGCACGCCGTCCTGGCCGGCCCGGGCGACACGGGGAACGCGTTCACGGTGATGGAGACGATCTACCGGGAAGGCTACGGTCCACCGGCGCACATGCACACGCGCGAGGACGAACTCTTCGTTGTGCTCGAAGGGCGCGTCCGGTTCTTCGCGGGCGCGTTGGAGGCCGAGCACGGGCCGGGTGCGGTGGCGTTCCTTCCCCGGAATCTGGCGCATACGTTTCAGCCCCTGGACGGGCAGGTTCGGATGCTCATCGGCCTGTACCCGAGCGGGTTTGAGAGCTATTTCAAGGCCGTGAGCATTCCGGCGCATACACTCGGGCTCGAGCCCGACCCGGTCACCATGCCGGACATGGAAGAGTTCATCGCGCGCGCGGCGGATTACGGTCTCGAGTTCCTGCCGCCCGGCGCGTCGGTGGCAGGGCATCCGTCAACTGAGTTGCCGGGACTGAAGGCGGCCATTTCCGGCGCGGGCGAAGGCGAGGTGCTTGACGTCATCGGCATTCCGACGCGGGTCAAGCTGAGCGCGGATCAGACGGGCGGCGTGTTGTCAGCGTTTATTACCGAGGACCCGAAGCTGGCGGGGCCGCCGCTCCATATCCACCGGAACGAAGACGAGAGCGTCTTTGTGTTGGAAGGCGACTACCGGATTCAGGTGGGGGATACCCTGCGCGATGCGTCGCCGGGGGATTTCGCGTACTTCCCGCGCGGCGTGGCGCACACCTATGCCCGCGTGGGCGAGGCGCCGGGTCGCTTATTGATCCTGACGAATCCGGGCGGATGCGAGGCCTTCTTCCGGGAGGTGGACGCGCTGGGCGCCGATGGCGCACCGGATATCGCTGCGGTCGAGGCGGCTGCCGCGAAGCACGGGGTGGAATTTGTGGGTCCGCCCATTGGGGGGTAAGGAATCGGACAGCTCCAACCGACCAGCCGGATTTGCCAGCCCATGACACCGACCACCGCTCCTCTGGAATACACGTCACGGCGGCATTTTTCGCACTCCGCAGTCTTTATGGTAGTATGTTGATTCAATCTGGCGCACTTCGCGCTCCTGCGTATCTGGTTTTGTTCAAACGACGGAGTACACCATGATCGTACGACGGACCGTCCTCTATCCGTTTTCCCTCTGCTTGCTGTCGATCGTCTTGCTCATAAGTGGTTGCGGTGGGCCCAGCGAACCCGCCGGCGGCACGCCACCGGCAGATCCCGCGCAGGACGGACAAGCCGCAAGTGTCGACGAGGGCGAACCCGTCAATGGCGACTGGGTGATCAACCGATTTTCCGTAGAACCGCAGATCTTGAACCCGCTGCTTGATACGTCTGACGCCTACACGTTCCGGATTACGGAAGACATATACGATTCGCTGTTGGACATGAACAAGGACACCTTCGAACTGGAGCCCATGCTCGCCGAGCGGTACGAGGTGTCCGAGGACCATCTCACCTACACCTTCTACATGCGGAAGGATGCGAAGTTTTCGGATGGAATGCCGGTCACGGCCAAGGACGTGAAGTTCACGTTCGATGCGATCCAGAACACGCAGAACGAGACGGCGGATATCCGGAACTATTACCAGGACGTGACAAACGTCGAGCTCATTGATGATTACACGATTACGTTTACGTGCAGCAAGCCGTATTATCGTCACGCGGTGATGCTGTCCGGCATGCCCGTCTACCCGGCCCATGTCTATGGCGAAGGCGATTTCAACACCGGCTCCTTCAACCGGCATCCGGTGGGGTCAGGGCCATACGTGTTCGAGACGTGGGACACGAACCAGCAGATCGTGCTGGCGCGCAATCCGAACTTCTGGGATTCCAGCCGCGCGGCCCATCCGGACAAGCTGGTGTACAAGTTCATCACGGACGACAACGCGGCGTTCCAGGTGATGCAGCGGCAGGAAATCGATGTGATGGGGCTCACACCGGAACAGTGGGAGAATCAGGCGTCGGCGCCGCAGTTCGAGGCCAAGTTCAACAAGCACACCTACTGGGGCCGCACCGGGTATGCCGCGAGCTACGGATACATTGGCTGGAACCTGCGCAAGCCCAAGTTCGCGGACAAGCGCGTGCGGCAGGCGCTCACCATGCTGCTGGACCGGGAGGAGATCCTCGAAACCGTGATGTACGGTTTGGGCAAAGTCGTGACCGGACCGACGGATTTGAACAGTCCGGAGTACGATGAAACCATCGAACCATGGCCCTTCGATCCGGAACGCGCGAAGGCCCTGCTCGACGAAGCGGGATGGGTGGATTCCAACGCGGATGGCGTGCGTGACAAGGACGGCGAGAAGCTGGCGTTCGAGTTCATGTTTCCGCCGGGCAGCACCGAAATGTCGACCATGGCCACCGTGTATCAGGAAGAATTGAAACGCGCGGGCATCGAAATGAATATTCGATTCATCGAATGGGCGACGTTCATTGAGAACTTGACGAAGCGCGAGTTTGACGCGGTGACGTTGTCCTGGGCGATTCCGCCGAATAGCGACCCTTATCAAATCTGGCATTCGACTCAGACGGAGAAAGGTTCGAACTACCCCGGTTACAAGAACCCCGAGATCGACAAACTGCTTGAGGATATTCGGCTCGAGTTCGATCGCGACAAACGCATTCCCCTGTTTCATCGGGTCCACGAGATTCTGCATGAGGAACAGCCGTACACGTTTTTGTGGAGTCTGAAAGCGTTGGCGGCAGTGGACAAACGGTTCCGCGGAGTCCACGTGTATCGTCTGGGGCTTGACGTGTCCGAGTGGTGGGTGCCGTTGGCAGATCAACGTTATCCGTAGTTTCGATGCGTAATGTAGTTGAAGAGAGCCGGGCGTTGCGATCCTGCGCGACCGGAGGCGAACAACCAGGAATGGAATCCCGTGCTCGCGAGAATGACGGGGGGATGGATCTTCGCTTGAACGGGAACGACGACCGGATAGATCTTCGCCGGGGCCATGTGCCTGGGAGTGCTCGTCGATGAAAGCGTATCTCATTCGACGTTTCCTCCTTCTCATTCCCACGTTTCTCGGGATCAGCGCGTTGAGTTTTGCCGTG
>JAHDWY010000202.1 GCA_023384315.1 Candidatus Hydrogenedentota bacterium
ACGGCCTTGCCACTGACGATACCCATGAGTACTACGAATGGAAGCCGGGCAATTCCAATGCCGGCCGCGGCTGGATTATGGTGCTCGCGAAGGAACTCGAAACAAACACCCTCATCGAAGCCTTGCAGGCCGGTAATTTTTACGCAACCACCGGCGTCCTCCTGGGCGAGGTCGCATACAACGCGGAGCAGTACGAAGTGCGCATTCAGGAAGAAGCGGGCGTCACGTACACGACACGATTCATAGGCACCCGAAAGCGCTTCGACCGCACCGCCACTCCACGAGTCGATGCGGAAGGAAAGGAATTGACGAACGTCACTGCGAAATACTCTGAAGACATCGGCGAGGTGTTGTTGGAAACCACTGATAACCCCGCTGTCTACCGGTTCCAGGGCGACGAGTTATACGTGCGCGCGCACATCGTCTCGTCCAAATTGAAAGACAATGTTCCCCTTGAAGGCGAAAAGGAACAGGCGTGGACCCAGCCCGCAATGCGGTAGGGCGGAGGTTTGCGATATCGGTTAACGCGGCCTGATCCCGGATTTCTAACTGTCACGCGGGATGATACGCATCTATCGATGTCCTTCGAGCGGTGAGTTAAGCGGGCTGGTGCGAGCATCTCCGCAGCGACCGGTGTCTCATGGTTGGTTACCGTCGAAATCGATAGACGTTACGCTCGATCATTGCTTCAATATTTCCGTCGACCGCGTAAACGCCACGGTAACGCGCGATCACTTGTCAACGAGCCGGGTTCACAAAAGAAGGCGTCACAATCTCGGCATTCCTACCACGCAATTCCTTCGTACTCAGTTAGATCAGCGGCGACGCCCGGAATATCGGCCAAATCGACGACATGAATGCCCATACCAGTCCACCTGGAAACCTGATCGGCGTCCACTGACGCATGGTTGATCAGAATCAGATCGGACTTGTCGAGTGCGCTCAGGGATTTCACAAGAAGTTTGCGCAAGTGTTTCAACGCCTTTTCAACCATGGCCTTGTTCGCGCCGATCAGATTGTCCACCTGGACTGCAGGGTCGTAGATGAGCAGTCGAACGCCCTCGCCGATGAGCCGTTTTGCCACCTCCACATAAGGACTTTCGCGCATGTCGTCGGTATTCGCCTTGAAAGCCAAACCAACCATCCCGACCGTTTTTGGCTCGTAGGCACAGACACGATTGACCAGAGATTCAATCTGTGCTTTGTTGCTCTCGAGAATGCCATGAAGCATGGGGACCGGCACGGCTTGGATCGTCGCGTGTCTCAGAATGGCTCGCAGGTCCTTAGGAAGACAGGATCCCCCATAGGCAAAACCAGGCCGAAGATAACGGGGACTGATGTTCAGCTTGCGGTCGGCACAGAAGACTTCGGCTACCCGCCGCGCGTCGATGCCGGCCGAACGGGCAATCAATCCGGCTTCGTTTGCGAATGTTATTTTCAGTGCGTGAAAAAGGTTGTCGCAGTACTTGACCATCTCCGCTTCCCCGAGCGTCAGGCGGAACTGCGGAGCCTCGCACCCCTCGTAGAGCCTCAACAACACATCTCCCGCGCCCCTATCCCGCTCGCCAACGACAATCTTCGGTGGGTTATCGAAATCCTCGACGGCAGTCGCCTCACGAAGGAACTCCGGATGGAACACCGCGTGGAAGTCCTTTCCGGCCCGAAGTCCGCTGGCCTCCTCCAGAGCAGGTGTAACGACGGTTTGCATGGTGCCGGGCAGAACGGTGCTACGAAGCACGACGAGGGGGCGCGAGTTTGTTTCGACCATGGACCTGCCGATTTGGGTTGCTACTGTCGTGACGTTCGCAAGGTCCACTCCCGCTTCGTACGTAGAGGGAGTACCGACGCAGATCCACACCATATCCGCTTGCGCTACCCCGTCGGCAGGTTGGGTGGACGCGACAAGTCGCGACGAACGGTGACCCTCGGCAAGGAGTTCGGCTACCTTTGGTTCCTGAACCGGGGTGTGTCCTTTGGCGAGGTCCGCCACCTTCGACGCTACCGCGTCCACCCCGACCACGTGATGACCATCTCGAACGAGACAAGCCGCACTTACCACGCCGACGTATCCCATACCAAATATGCCGATTCTCATGGGCGTCGTCCTCCTTCACGGTCTTAACGACGTAGCGCCGTGCGACCGGGGTTGTTTTCTGAAGAGGCTTTTGTGTGTGGGCGGGATTCAATGCGCTCGCGGGATTGCCACGGATTGGTTTGCTTTGTGCACCTGCGTCGAGGTTTTCGTGGCGCGGTCACGCAATGGCTCGGTTGTCGTGTTTCCAATGCGCGGATCATTCCTAGAGCGGTCAGACATGCCTGGCCTGCACTGGGGTACGAGCGGCGGGATCGCGCGGTAGATGCGAATCTCCAGGCTTCGGGCAGAATGGTCGTTGGTCTTCGCTGTGGTCGAATTGACATTCGGCGCCCCCGCATCGTCAACCGTCCTCGGCAACGACCCCCTGCCCCTAAAGTGAGAGACTATTCCGGCATCGTCAGTATAGCATTGCATAGGGCGTTTCCATCGGATCGATTTCGTGGCGGGATAATGCGTCATTTCGCGTACCCTGTTTGCTTGACCGTGACAAGCGCGTACTGGCGCGGCCGCGCACGTGATCCTGGCGACACCTAAGATTTGACGAGTTGCCAGAACCACGAAAAGGGCATACAATGGAAGACCGGGGCACGGGCACATCAAGTAGGATGACCCACGCTCATGAGAATCACCTGCACGATGTTGGCGTTCGCACTTCTGACGGCAGCGGCGGATGGCCAAACGGACGATTACCTCTTTATCCACCATTCGACCGGGCAACTGTGGCTCAATAACGATCTTCACGATACCTTGGTGGCCAAGCCCTATGTCGACGAGCGAAACGATCTCACGTATGGCACCGATCTTCCTCCCGACTCAGGCAGGCCGGACTCTTTGGCCCCGGTACCCGGAGATCTCACGGACATGCACCATTGGCTCTTCTGGTTCAACGACTACTTTGACGGCATTACCATCGAGGGTTGCGCGGACGGGGTGAATCGGATCGTCATGTTTAAGAGTTGTTTCCCGAACAGCAACCTCACTTCGGATGGCGCGGAACCAGGCGATCCGTTCAGCACGAGCCGTTCGCTTGTCAACTACATGGCAATTTATCGGCATCCGAACGGCCCGGGCAACACCTACAGTCAGGGAGGGTACTTGTATAAGCCGCTGGAGGACGTTTTCAGCGACCACCCGGATACGCTCTTCATCGTAGTCACCGCGCCGCCACTTCATTTTGCGCCGGTAGATGCCACCACGGATGCGAATGCGCACCGGGCTCGTGTCTTCAATAATTGGCTCAAGAACACATGGCACCCCGGCTACGTGGGAGCAACGGGCCTTCAGAATGTCGCGGTATTTGACTGGTTCGACGTGTTGGCTTATCCCGACGACCATGCCCTGCATCCCAACCGCTTGCGAGACGAATACGGGGGCGCGTCGGGGGATTCGCATCCAAACTCCATTGCAATGCTGTATTCGACAGAAGTCTTCGCCACGAATCCGGGCAATTTCATTGACCTTGCATGGAATGCGTTTGATGGTTCCGGAAGCGGTGACAACGATGGCGATGGACTTCCAGACGCGTGGGAGCTCGCACATGGACTGGATCCCGGGATCCCGGATGGCGACGATGGCCCGGACGGGGACCCCGATGGCGACGGGTTGTCAAACCTGGAGGAGTTCTTGCTCAATACCCATCCACGGCGTTCCGACACCGATGGCGACGGTCTTCCCGACGGTTGGGAAGTCGCGTATAATTTGGACCCGGTGGACGATTCGGGCGAAGACGGGAGATATGGCGACCCTGACGGCGACACGTACCCAAACATCTATGAATACTGGGGCCTGACGAACCCCCAAGACGCGGGCGACTTCCCCGCGCTACCGATAAACCCGCGGGCACTTCTCGTAGTCTTGTTTGCCCTTGCGCTCTATTCGCACCAAGCCACTTGTCGTCGTGAGCACACAAAGCTACCGCGGGCGTAGCCCACGGAAACTGGCCCATTAGCGGGTCGACGCGGAATCGAAACGGGGAAGGACTTCCTTTCTGGCATCGTCGGCCCAAGGGTGATCGGGATCTTCCAGCCAACGAAGGACCACCTGCTGAAGTTCAGTGAAATGCGGCGGAAGCGAGAATGCGTGGTCAGCGCCCTCAACGATATGCTCGCGAACACGTGTCGTCGAATCCGATATCGATCCGAAGAGCACATCCTTGGTTTCCTCGTAGAAAAGCAGATCGTCTGTGCTGCCAAATATCAGCAGGATCGGCATGGGCCGTTCCGCACAGCGTTGCAGCGTTTGCACGAGTGGCAAATTCGCCCTCGGCCCCATACGTTCGAGGAGGATCTCTGCGTTGGACACTGGTTCGCCGCGACGAATAGAACGGGCAGCGGCATCGAAGAGCGCACGCGCAACCGAGCGATAGCTGCTCTGGAGCGTGAGAAACCGAAGCCAACGGTTTGGGGAGTACATGCGGTGCGCATACGCCCACAAGGGATCACCACTTTTCCCGCCGGGTAGAGCTGCATAGCGCAACTGAATTTCGATCGGCGCAATGCCCAGCACGCGAGTATCCTCCGCCGCGTGAAGTGAAGCAGTAATGCCCCCGCCACAGATTCCCATTTCGATTACGCCGGGACTACCTAATCGCGACAGCAAGAAAGTCGTGGCGGCTCGCATGTCTGCCACGTACAGCCCCTTTTGAACGGCGAGGCTGTGCCCCGCTCGGGATACGACACTCAACACTCCTTCGCTGTCGCCAACGCCGCTAGGATCAACTCGTAATACAGGCCAACCTGCCCGGGCAAAGTACCGGGCAAGCCTCACGTACAATCTCAAGTGACCGCTACGGTTGTCAGTGCCTGGGGGAGGCATGAGTAAGGCTGGCCGGTTTCCGGGCTCCCCGGGTGGCAGGTGCAGGATCCCCCGAAGCACACAGTCTTGATGGGGGAACTCCACAGCCTCCTCGAACGCGGGGTAGTGACATGGTCGGTCGCCATCGTGGATCACGGTCCGCTTGCTGCAGCAGTCATTCTTGACTTGTCGGTCACACCGCATCTTCCGCGTGGTTTCTACTTCGCGGTATCGCGCGTGTACCGGCGGGCGCGTCGTCGATTCAATCCAAGTCAACGCCGGACCGAACAGACCGAGGGGGTGTGACACAAGTTCCTTGGTCAGTGTCCAAAACGCAGGGAGTTCCGCACTCGATATTTGTGCGCCTCCGTGCGCCTGGTAGCGATCGCAGAGGATCCGGAGGGGATCATTGGGGCGATTGGCTTCGCTCGCCGGCCGGATGCGTGTGATCAGGACTGGGCCCTCGGGCACGGGAGCAGCATTGAGATCGACGGCGACGAAAGAGTCCGCGATTCGGCTGGTGACAGGCTGTCCGTCAGCCAGGAGGAGTGCGCCTGCCGAGAGGTCATCGTACAGATTCGACCTCGTTCGACCAGGTCCTTCCTTCCGGGTCATTTCGCGCGCCAAGACCAGCCGTAGCAGTGAATCGACATATGCTCGTCCCTGTGGCACGGGCTCCCAGAGTATTAGTCGAGCAGGTCCGGCGCGCTGAATTGCCGTTAGCGCTGCGACGGTAGCCCCAAAGCGAAGGCCGCACAAACCGCTGCAGACGGTTCCCGACAATCGCTCGAGTTCACGAATCGCGCGGACGGTGTCCTGAACGTGGTCGTCTACCGTAAAATCTTCCTGGCGTCCCGCACTGTCGCCGGTACCCCGATAGTCGAACCGAAAGACCCAGTGCCCACGCCCGGCCAGAACGCGACTCCATTCGACGAGCACGCGATGGGAGTTGCCCCGTTCCTGGCCAAGCGGAGAACAGACGACCCATGCGAGGGGTTCCCCACCCGGCTCCATTGCAGGCTCGTGCAAGACGCCAAACATGCGCCAGGGCTCATCGCCGAAGTATATGCAGTGTTCCGTTCCCACGCCTATCTCCCATTCAGAGGATTGCACTGCAACATCGTCTCGTCAATCCCGAGGCGTGCCGCGACCTGTGTTGCCAATCCCGGGCTCCCAAGCTCACCGAGACTGCGAAAACCCTCATCGCGCGTTATCAGGCCGCTGCGAACGTGCTCGGCCACCTCGAACGCGTATGGATGAAAACCGTGTTGGGCAAGGTGAAGACGGATAGCGACTCCGTTCAGCAAGCAGTTGGTTGAATTGCCATCCGTGTCGTCAGGAGGAGTCCAGCCTAATACCTGAATCTGCGCCCGAATCGCGTCTTCGTCATAGGGGTGAAAGGCAAGCGGGTTTACACTGTAGGGATAGGTGCGCACCTGATCGAACAGGTCGTCGGACACGAGATACGGGTCGAGTTCGGGTCCGCCGAGATCTTTCAAGGGATCGGTTCGTGCCCCGTACATCGACCGCAACATCGCAGGGTTTAACCGGAATAGGGCGGCACTCAACGGCGCCTGACCAGGGGACCAGCCATACGCCACCACGGGCACGCACCGCTCGAGGGCGATTCTGAGCACGATGTTTTTCGTGAGGGCCATGCAGGAGCTACAGATTGGGCTTGCGCGCACCAGTGATTTTCTGGGAAATACGCCTCGACTCACGGAGCCGACGAATACCGTGTTTAACATGCTCAAGGGAGGCTTGATGGTAAGCGCGTCCACATCCAACGTCTCGCATACGGTACGGATGTTTTCAAACGATCGGGGGCTGACGTATCCGTTGTCCAGGGTGATGGCCAATACGCGAAGATGGTAGCAGGTTCGCAGGAGCCAGAGCGTGTACGTGCTATCCTTGCCGCCGCTGTACGCAAGAACGACATGTATCCCGTCCGACGCGCGCAGGGACTGCGACAGTTCCGCAAAGGTCTCCCGTAGTTTGGAGCGTTTCTGTTCCGTCTCCTGAGCGGATTTGTGTGCCAGGCAGAAATTGCAGACGCCGGTTTCGTCAAATCGAATACCGGGGAATGTCGCCGGCAGTATACATCGGCTACAGTATGTCATCCTGCGAAGGTCTCCTGTTCAGGTTTGATCGAGGATTGAAGATCCTTGCGCCGCACTTTACCGGTATTCGTTTTGGGCAGGTCGTCTCTAAATTCCACGTACTTGGGAACCATAAAGTTTTCAAGCCGCTTGGCACAGTGTGCAATAATGTCGGACTCTTTCAGTTGTGCCTGGCAAACCAGTACGACGACGGCCTTGATCGCCTGCCCAAGGAGCGGGTCGGGCACGCCCAAGACGGCCGCTTCGCGCACATCGGGCAACTCGCAAATGACGTTCTCGACTTCGCGTGGACTGACTTTTTCACCCCGGCTCTTGATGATGTCGTCCTTTCGCGCCACGAAATACAGGAATCCTTCATCATCGGTCTTGAATAGATCTCCGGTGTACAATACGCGTTCCCAGGGATACCGTCCGGGCCGCAAGACCGCTGCCGTTTCCTCGGGGAGCCCCCAGTACCCCTGCATAACGTTCGATCCGCGGACCACCAGCTCGCCCACCAC
>JAHDWY010000203.1 GCA_023384315.1 Candidatus Hydrogenedentota bacterium
AGCACATCACACGTAATCCGCGTATTTGCGGCGGCGAACCCGTTGTAACTGGAACCCGGGTCACTATCCGGACAATCCTTGCTTCTCTGGTAGACGGAGACACCATTCCAGAGATTCTTGCTGATTTTCCTACACTGACGGAAGACGACGTCCGTGCCATAATCGCCTTCGCTGCAGCGTCCGCTGAGGAAGACCTGCCCATCGCTGCCACACCGGTAGTCTCGTGAAAATAAAGCTGGAAGAGAATATGCCATCGCAATTGGCTCTTCATCTTTCCAGGTTAGGACACGATGTCGAAACAGTTCCGCAGGAAGGTTTGGCTGGTAACGAGGACTCGATAGTCTGGGCCGTGGCCCAGAATGAAGGCCGATTCTTCATTACGCAGGATTTAGATTTTTCGGATATCAAGCGATTTGCATCTAGCCACCATGCCGGACTTCTGATAGTGCGGCTTCGGACGCCAAACAGACGAGCGTTGGTCCAGCGCCTCTGCGAATTATTTCAGACTGATGATGCCGAGAGTTGGACCGGTTGCTTTGTGGTCGTAACCGAGCGAAAGCTGCGTGTGCGTCGAATCCAACCCTTTGCCTAACTCTCCGCCACCGTTTCCATCGGCACCAACCGCACCGGGCCCAGCAACCCCGATTCCACCAGCGGCCACTCCTGCGGTTTAAACTCCGTGTAATCCACGGTGACGATGTTGATGTCCCGCATGACCTTCCAATCGTCCGTTTCTTGCGCGAGGGCGCGGATGCGGTTGGCGGTCAGGTTGGTCACCTCGATCTCAATGGTGTTCTCGCCGGGTTGCAGATACTTCCCAATCTGCACACGGAACGGCAGCGACACCAGAGTCCCGGCGTCCTTCCCGTTCACGCGAACCCGCGCACTCTCCCGCACGTCGCCCAAATCCAGAATCCACTCATCCGCGGAAGTGGGGGAGGGGACGTCAACCCGAACGGTGTAGCGCCCCGCACCGGCGAACTCCGTAGCCGCGCCACCCGGCGTTTCGGTCCACGAAGCCAGCGCGTCCAAGGTTGCTGGCGGCGGAAGCGCCGGACCGCCGTCAATAAATTCGAGCGTCCACGGTCCCTCAACCGGAATCGCATCGCCCGCCGTCTGCAGGTACGACCAAGGCGCTGTATCCGTCGCCGCATCGTAAGTCCGAACGACGGTAGACACGCCCGGTTCGAGTTGCAGATAGATCGATTTCCCGCCTTCGCCTTCCGCAACACGAAGCGCTCCTGTTGCCCCCGTCATGGGATCGAACACCACCGCCGATTCAAAGGACGTCGCCAACGGCAGCCAACCATCAAACGCTTCTGCGGTGTGGTTCACGATGAAATAGTAGTACCCGCCATCCACGCGCCGCCGAACAAACTGCAACCCCGCGTCCGCCATGGGCTCCCGGCGCAGACCCGACGCGTCGAGCACGATTAACGCGTCCTGTCCCGCCCAGACCGAATGCTGCGCGCGGTCCCGTTCCTTGGCGAGTTCAGCCCGCCGCTCTTCCAGCCGCGCGAATCCCGGGACGTCGGCGGGAAATGAGCCTTCGATTAGAACCGTCCCGCCTTGCTCCGCGAAATCGACAAGTTGCTTCAGCGTCTCCGGCGGCATATACGTGCACTCCGGCACCACCACCGCCCGGTACGCGCCGCCCGGCGCCTGCAACTTCCCATCGCGAACCTGCAATCTCTGAATCAACGCGTCCGATATGAAATCGAAGGTATATCCCCGATCCATCAACCGCTGCGCCAACTCGCCCATCGTGGATTCCGACATCCATTTCGCGCCATGGACCGACATGCGCATGTCCAGTCCCTCGGGCGAACTCCACAGATCGTGGATCGGCCAGTAGAGCAGGATATCGTTCGCGGGCGTCCCGGCCTGCAACACCGACTGGCACCGCGCCACGTAGGTGTTGATTTGCGGCAAGTCGCGCCAGATGGAATTGCGCCAATCGAACTTGGTCGACGCGTAGAAGAACCAGCCCGGCCACGGCGCGTCCTCCGGCGAAAAGCAGGTGCCGTGATAGAAAATGTGGTTGATCCCCGCCAGGAAGAACCGGTCCAATTGCAGTTTGACCTGCCCCAGGTTCGTGTGCCAATGTTCCCGCAACCACGTGCACGTCTCCGACGACACCAGTTGCTTGCCTGGCTCATGCGCCACGTGCGCCGCCGACGCCGCCAGCATGCAGACCCGCAAATCCGTGTCGCCCTCGCGCGACATGTCCGGATCCAACCGGAACCCCGGTATAGGGTATTCCGGCGCGCCGAACATCTCCGTCTCCGGGATGTCACAGGCCGCATACAAATCGATCAGGTTCGTCGGACTCCCATGCGCCTGATCCCGCGTCAACATGCCCCGCGCGCGGCTCCAGTCGATCCACACCTGTATCGTTTCGCCATGCAGTTCCGCCAGCGTCAATCGATAATCGTACTTCAACCGCGAAAGCGTATCCGCGTCCGTGTCCGGACCGAACAACTCCGGCAACCGCGCCTCCAGATCGTACCCGCGCCGTTCCCGGAACGCGGGAATGATCTCTTCCGCCCAATTCCCCTGGTACTCAAAGGAATCGTGATACTGCGCCCGCGGCATGGCCGGTTTCGCGGCATCAAACGCCGCAGTAAAACGCTCCAGGTACCGCTCCATCGCCGCCGGCGAGTACGGATTCATCATCATGCCCTCGCCGCCCGGCGCCGCGCGCTTGACCTGCCGCCCCGGCTTCAGCGTATACCCCTCGCCATTCTCATTCGGCGCGATGATCGTGTCCGCCATGTTGCCTTCCAGCCCCGGACCTCCGAAACACCAGCCCGTCCCCGTCGTCATGTCGACGTTCATGTCCAGCGCCCGCGCCTTCTCGACAACATAATCGAGCATCCCCATCCATTCCGGCGAGAGATACGGGATGTACCGATCCTCATACCCATTCGCCCCATAGATCGGTACGATGTGCACGTTCCGGATGCCCGCTTCCGCCATGGTCGACAAATTGAAATCGATATCCGATTCCCGCCACGCGCTCCCCGGACCCCACCAGTAAGTCCCTGGCCAGTGCTCGGTTTCGATATTCTCGGGCCAGTCCCTTTCCTCAGCCGAACTGGAGGACCCTGCTGTCACCGCCACAAGCATCGCGGCCACGAGGCGCACGGAGCGCACGCCAAATCGAATACGGTCTAGCCCGATAGAGAACATGGATACCTCCCCTGCTAACGCTATCCCCGAATAAACTCGTGCGCCAACCCCATGTAATACGCGACAAGGTAGTGAATACTGTCGCGCAATTCAGTCCCCTTGCCGCCGTACGAAAGGAACCACGGATCGCGTCCCCAGTTGATGGCGTTCCGCTCATCGATGGGGAAGACGTATCCGTCGACCCGATGCCCCGCGCTTCCGGGACTCTGCCATAAATGCGACTGCAGCGGAACCATGTCGATCCGGTGTGCGTTCGAGTGGGGCCAATCGACGAGGTCGAGCGGATAGCGTTTCAAGGTGTCGATGGCGTCCTCAAAGTATACGGGATCAAGCGAAAGATCCGAATCGCCCCACTGATCGCTCCGAATCTTCCCCTGACAGCATGCCGCGTAGACGAAGTTCGCAAACGTATTGCGCTCGTATTGCTCCATCTCCCAATGCCGGCGAATCGCGAAGTAATACATGCTCACCAGCTTCGGATCGGTCTCATACCGGATCAGATGGTAGTAGTTCATGAACGCCATGTAGTCGTCGCCCTGGCCGAAGGTGCCCGGCCCCGCGATATCCTTGGGCTGCGTCATGCCGTTCATGCCATACCCTTCGTCAAAGGCCAATCGCAGATACTCGTCGCGATACTTCTGATCGCCCGTCACATGATGCGCCACCGAAAGATACGTCAGGATACTGTAAGAGTTCAGCCCCCGTTCCATGACCCACTCGGGATTCCGGTTCAGATCGTCGGGCGAAAAATGACCCCACCGCGTCGGCTTGCCGTCGTAGTCGACGAGGTTGTAGTCATGCTCGATGATATGGTCCACAAGCCGCCGCACGACCTCCCGCACAGCCTCCTTCTCCGCCTCGGTCTCACACACATGGTCGTAATACGCGCCATACCCGAAGAAATGACCGTCCAACTCATCCGGACTCGAATCGTTCTTCCAGTACCAGTCACCCGTCTCGTCGATCGGAAAACGCGGCTGAATGATCTTCCACAACGCATCCCGTTCGTTCCGGCGAATGTCATACTCCAAGTCAAACTCCGGATTCGGATCGGGATCCGTCGTCGGCACGACCGCCCGCGCAAAGAACCCTTCCGGCGCCGGATGCGTGCCTCCCTGCGTTACCTCGCTGAGGAAAGCCATCGCGCGAAAGGCGCTGTGGGCATGCTCTTTCAACACGGGATCGCCCGTCGCTTTATAGCCCAGACTCATCGCGCCGAGGTACAGGCCGTTGAAATGTCCGTCGTTATCCGTGAACACCGGCGTCCCCGTGCTTTTGTCTCCGGGCACCGCAAGTTCCGCCGGGCACACATACCCGAGGCTCGTCCGCCGGTGATACTTCTCGATCTCCTCCTCATAAAACGCCGCCTTCTTCGCCAGCGTCATCGGCTTCCGCGCGATACACGACACCCCTGACGCCGTCGCGATCCACGCGTTCCCCTCGGTGTCCACCGCGATATCCCGCACGTAATCATCCAACAACCAGCGTCCGCCTTGCCGAAACGCCCAGTACCCGTCGTGGTAGTGAATCGCCCCATTCGTCGTCCCGAACCACACCCCCTCGGGTCCCGTCGCCATGCACGTGAAATCGTTGTACGGAAGCCCGTCTTGGCCTGTGAACAACTCCCATTCACCCTCCGACATGCGCCGCCCCACCCCCTGCGGCGCGGCAAACCAGAGCGCTCCGTCCGCGTCATACGCCACCGCCCGCACATCCACCGGCGCCCAGCGAATCTCCCCTTCGCGCGGCAACGCTAAACGCCAATTCGTGCCGTTGCCGATGTACAAGCCTGAATCCGCTGCCACCGCGATTTCCCCCGCACGCATTGCCACTTCGCGGACTGCAATGTCACCACCCGAAGCGGACCGGAGACTCGCTTCCTGTTCAGGCGTAAGCATGGAAAGCGGGGGCAACTGGACGGAATTCCGTTCCATCGGCTCCCATCGATCTCCGGTGAACCGCGCGATACCTTCAACCGTCTCGGCGAGGAGATTGCCCTGAGCGTCTATCGCAATCCGTTCCACAACGCCGCCGGAAAGTCCCTGCGCTGTCGTGTACCGAAGATGCTCCTCCTGCTGAAACGTTCCAACGTCGATTGGAAGCTCGAGTATTGCATCACCGTGACCTATCGAAAGACCAAACCCAAACAACACTGCTGCGAGATTTCGATACTGCATTCGACATTCCTTGGCATACCTGCGTTATGGACGGAAACTCCGCGAACAATAGAACCGGCTAATTCTAACGCAACATTGTCGCAAACGCGATACCGTGGGTTAGCTCTTTCGACTCACGCTGCGGTAGAATCCCCCAAAAGGGGGCGCTGTCGGCAACAACAGCCGGGACACAACAAGCCGGGGAAACCATGCGAACCATCGCGGCAATCATGTGGAGTCTGATTATGTTCGGGGAATTCGCTTCCTCGGCGGAACCGGAACCGTTCGCGCTGCAACCGCTGCCGCTGGGTGAAATCAAACCCGAAGGATGGCTCGCAAACCAACTCCGAATTCAAGCCGGCGGCCTGACCGGTCACCTCGACGAGTTCTGGCCGGACGTGCGCGACAGCGGCTGGATCGGCGGCGACGCCGAAGGCTGGGAACGCGGCCCCTACTGGCTCGACGGCCTCGTGCCGCTCGCCTATCTCCTCGACGACCCCGCACTCATCGCCAAGGCCGAACGGTGGATGAACTACATTCTCGAGCACCAGCATGAAGACGGCTGGCTCGGACCGCTCCACGGCCAGCGTGGCGGCAAACCCGCCGAACATACGCACGACGCCTGGCCCACCTTCGTCGCCGTCAAGGCGATGGCGCAGTACTACGAAGCCACCGGCGACGACCGCGTGATCCCGGCGCTCCTTCGCTACGCCGCCGCCTTACAGAAAGTCCTCGAAGACGACCCCCTCTTCGAGTGGGGACGCCACCGTTGGATGGATGGCGCCCTGTCCATGCTTTGGCTTTACGACCGCACCGGCGAGGAACGCCTGCTCGAAGTCGCCAGGTTACTGGAGCAACAGGGATACGATTGGCGCGCTCACTTCACCGCCTTCCCCTACCGCGAGCGAACCGATCGATCCAAGGCCTCCATGGACACCCACGTCGTCAACAACGCCATGGGAATCAAAGCGCCCGGCCTGTCCTATCGTCTCGGTGGCGGCGGCTCCGCGAAGCAAGCCGTTTTCGAAGGTCTCGCGAATCTCGACCGCTATCACGGTCAGGCGACCGGACTCTTCAGCGGCGACGAGCATCTCGCCGGGAAAAACCCGTCCCAAGGCACCGAACTCTGCGCGGTCGTCGAGTACCTCTACTCCCTCGAATATCTCATCGCGACCTTCGGCGACCCCGCGCTCGCGGATCGCATGGAACGCATTGCCTTCAACGCCCTGCCCGCAACCTTCAAACCCGACATGTGGGCTCACCAGTACGACCAGCAGGCCAACCAGGTCATCGCCTGCGTCGCACCGGAAAACGTCTACACCACCAACGGCCCCGACTCAAACATCTTCGGCCTCGAACCCAACTACGGATGCTGCACTTCAAACATGCACCAGGGCTGGCCCAAGTTCGCTTCTCACCTCTGGATGAAGACCCCCGACAGCGGACTCGCCGCCGTGGCCTATGCGCCGTGCACCATTCAAACACGCCTGGGAGATTCGGAAGTGACCGTCCGCGTCGATACGGATTATCCCTTCCGCGAATCCGTCGCGATCGCTGTGACGGTTGACCACCCCCTGACCTTCCCGCTCTTGTTGCGCATCCCTGACTGGGCGCAAGACACGCGACTCGAAGTGGGCGGCGAAACCGTCGCCTCGCCAAAGGCCGGCGCCTTCCATCGCATCGAACGGGAGTGGGAGGGAGAAACCCTGGTCTTACTCCGCTTCCCCATGCATCCACGCGTCGAACCGCGCTTCAACGACGGCGTCACCATCCACCACGGACCCCTCGTGTTGAGTCTCAAGATTGAAGAAGAGTGGCGGCAGATTCGCGGCGAATTGCCCCACGCCGATTGGGAAGTCCACCCACTTTCCCCGTGGAACTATGCCCTCGCACTCGATCCCAAAAACTTGGCCGGTTCCATCGCCGTGGAAGAACGCCCCCTCGGCGCAAACCCCTTCTCCCCCGAAGGCGCGCCCATCGTTGCATCCGTCAAAGGAAGCCAACTACCCGATTGGACCCTCCACCGCAACGCCGCCGCACCCCTTCCCAAGAGCCCCGTCCAATCCGATTCCCCCCAGGAACAACTAACCCTAATCCCCTACGGATGCACCAACCTCCGCCTAACTGAATTCCCCACACTAACCAAGTAGAACGAGC
>JAHDWY010000204.1 GCA_023384315.1 Candidatus Hydrogenedentota bacterium
CACGGACGAGAAGAGCGACAAACCGCGCGTGCAGGTCTTCGACCCAAGCGGCCAGTTCATCCAAATCTTCGCGCCCAAGGGCACCCGGCCCGGCGACATCCTCCGTGCCCACGGCATGGACTTCGACAGCAGTCAACGCCTCTTCATCACCGACGTGGACAACATGCGGATCTCCGTCTTCAGCAGTTCCGGTGATTTCCTCTACAACTTCGGAAAGGACGGCGATGAGGTCTACGATTTCAACGCGCCCCACGGCCTGACCGTCGATCCCGCGGGCGAAGTCTTCGTCACGGGATACTACGGCCCCTGCAAGAAGTTCACGCCGGAAGGCCGCTACATCTTCTCCTTCGCCCACGGCAACCCGCCCGACGGCCACGTCTACGTACACAGCATGGCCGACGACCAATGGGGCAACGTCTACCTCATGGTCCGCGGCCAGCGGGGCTACGGCGGCGCCATGCAGGACAACGAAGGCAACACCATCAGCATCATGAAATACAACAACAACGGCGACTACATCGCCGGTATCAGCCTCGCCATCTCCGAACACAAGGAAAACTGGGCCACCGTCGACAAGAACGGCAAAGTCTACGCCCTCTTCGAATCCGACGACCGCTTCGGCGTACAAATCTACGAGCCGCGATAGACGGAGCTGTCATCATGCAAGTACGAGTCAAACATCAAGCAAGGTCGACACTATGGACTGCGGTCATGCCGACTGAAGCGCTGAATCATCTGATCGTCGAGGTCCTCCTGGCAAATCGAATGAAACTGCACTACGCGAATGGAGACGACTAATGATGACGAAACTTCCCGTCGCCACGCTTGCACTGCTTGTGTTCACAAATCTGTGCTCGCTCTCCGTCCACGCCCAGCACATCACAGTCGAGAAAACCACCATCCCCCTCGCCTCCATCGACAAAACCATCTCCGCCGACCTCTTCCCCATCAACTTCCTGCTTGGCGACAGCAACTACCACTCCATGGTGTCGGCGTCGGACGGCAACCTCTACTTCAGCGTGGACACCCACAACATCGAGTACGCGTGCCGCATCTACAAGTTCGATCCGCGGACGGAAGAGATGACGCTGGTCGCGAATATGGACGAGGTCCTCGGCGAAGACACGGCGGCCCATGTCGCGCAGGGTAAGATCCACACGCCCTTCTTCGAGGACGAGGGCAAGCTGTGGTTCGGCACCCATATTTCCTTCTACGAAGGCGACCTGCCCGGGTTCAAATCGGAAGATCGCTTGCCCTACCAGGGCGGCCACTTCATGTCGTACGACCTGCAGACCGGCGCCTTTGAAGACCTGGCGAAAACCTTCCCGGGCGAAGGCATCATCACCACCGCCATGGACACGGAGCGCAACGTGCTCTATGGCCTGACCTGGCCGTCGGGCATCCTCGTTTCCTACGATCGCGCGGAGGGCCATCCGCGCTTCTGGGGTGCGGTGCAGGACCGCGGCGAATGGGGGCAGCGTCCCCACGAATGGGATCGCGTCTGCCGAACCCTCGGCATCGCACCGGACGGGAAGGTCTACGGGTCCACCATGGACGGCCGCATCTGGGAGTACGACCCCACGGCCGCGCGCCGCGTAACGTATATCGACGGCCTCGACCTGAAACACCTGCCGCTTTCCCAGTCCGCCGAGGAAACGCTCAAAGGCGAGTTTCAGTACAACTGGCGCGTACTCGAGTGGAATCCCAAGACGGAGAGCTTCTGGGGCATTCAGTGGGAAACGACGACCCTGTTCGAGTTCCAGCCGTCCACCCGCTACCTGCGCACCGTCGCCGAACTGCGCCACGATGCGTACAAAGGCATGCCGCGGAATCCCGAAATCAGCCAACTCGGATTCTTGCTAGGTCCGCAAGACACCATTTTTTATCTCGCGAACGGTCCCGCGGTCGCGATGGACGGCCACGCCGACGTGCAGTCAACCGTGTACCTCTTCACGTTCGACATGGCGACGGAGAAAATGGTGAATCACGGACCGCTAATCTCCGTCGATGGCCGGCGCGTCTTCTTCACGGAAAGCCTCTGCATCGGCGCGGACGATCGCCTGTACACCGTGGCCTGGGTGGAAGTCTCCGATCCCGCGCGCCGTGAAGAAATCGGACAAGCGCGAAAGACCGGCCCGGTTGAAACGGAAAAGATGGTCTACGAAGTCATGCTCGTGCGTTTGCCGGAGTGGAAGCGATATGTCGAGTAACGAGACACCACGCGCGCATTTGGAGACGTCCTTCGACATAACGGCGTAAAGATAGTAAGAACATCCCCTTCGCCCCCTTCAAAGGGGGAATTGCGCCATGTTAGTTTCTTTGTGACGCGGCGTCACACGCGTTGATGTTATGTCGTTCGGCCGACTAACCGCAACGCGACGCGTTGCGAGTAATTCCCCCTTCGAAGGGGGATCAAGGGGGATGTTCGTTCGCTTCCCTGTCGACGACCGGCACACCAAAGAACCTGAGTTGGCGTGCGTTCATTCCGTGGCGAGTCGCAAGTACTCCGCATAAAGCGACGCCATGTCGGGTTCGTCCTCACCGGTCGCGCTGAAGACGTATACACCGAACCCAAGCCGCAACGTTTCCCCAACTTCAACTTCGGTCTGGTCCGGCTCAACGCCCGCATCGTCGGGCCCCGTCATCGCTTTTTGTCCAAACGGATTCGCCACGATCAGCCCGTAGTCCCGCGAGTGGAACCAAGACGGGCGGAAGTTGCCGGGATCGGTCATCACGCAAATCCCCGCCCAAGCCCCATCGATACGCGCGAGTCCCGCACACCAATCCGCGGTCTTCCCCCAGGTACCCGCCTCGTTTCGGCCGCCATCACTGTTCACAAGTATCCCATCACCGTGGCGCACACTGATCCGCGTCGCCACGCGCACGCCGAATCCCATTTCTTCCTGGTCACCGAATGCAAACGCACCGCGCACCGGCGTGAACTTCGATTGCGCGATCAGTAAATACCCCAGCGGCGTCACATGAAACGCGTAGTCGCACCGCTCTTCGCACACGACATCGCCATCGTTCGATTCGTACACGTTCCGCACGGTAAAGCGCCCAACGCCATGGTCGCTTCCCGGCCCTTCGAGAAACTCCGCATGCCGCACCCGCGCGCGAATCCGCCAGAAATCCTGCCCATTGATATCGCCGAATGCCAACCATACGCCGGGATGGAACTCGGGATGATCGTCGTTGTCCGCATCCGCCACCGGATCCGGCGGATGGTTACGGGTAACCTGCGTGCCGTCCGGCGCCACGACATTGCAAAAGTACGGCCGCGGGATCGTCTCATCCTGCCAGACATACGTCGCCACCCGCGCGCCGTCCACCAGGATCTCCATGCTTCTTTCGTGCATTACAAACGAAACCGCGACCGGCGACGCGGGAGCGTAGCGGACCGCCCAATGCGCGGTGCGCTCCAGGTAATACTCGGGTTCACGCGGCGCATAATCGAGATAGGTATACGTCGGAGTCGCCTTGGGAACCGCCGGTTCAATCTGCGTGCCCTCATGCCATTCGTTAAACGACGTGATCGACACATATGGCGGCTCAACCGCCAGCGCCGCTTCCCACATGCGATCGTAATAGACGCCCCCCTCCCGGCCCCGTTGGTTGACGGTGTTCCAGGGCCGGATTCGCGTGTCGTCGTATCCCGGCGCGACGCTCGGGATAAACAGAAGCTGGTGCTCGTCGGCAAAGGCCTGCATCGCGGGCCAATTCGCAGTCGTGGACCCATACGTAAACCCGTCCGATGCGAAATACGTGTAGAACCCGTCAAATCCCGCTTCGACCAGTGCCTCGTCGTCGTGTTCCTTCACGTACAACCCGATGAACACCCCATCGTACTCCGTGCCGCGCAAGGTCCGGCTGCCACCCGGCGCGAACAGGCTCGCCCAATCCTCCGGCTCCACCAAATAGGAATCGTAGAAATAAAACAACGGCTTGTTGTCCCGCGCGGCATCCCGATAGAACGCCGGGTGCTCGCCATAACGGTCGACAAGATACACAATCGCATCACGAAACGGTTCCGCGCGCGCCCCGTCCCGACCTGCAATCGGCTCCAGATGAAACACGACTTTCAACCCATGCGCTTCCGCCACGTCCAACAACTGCGGGACCACCTCATCCGTGAAGTCCCCCGGACCCCACCACGACGTCGCAAGCACGCCCACGCCCGCCCGCTTCAATTGCTTCATGTGATCTGCCAAATCTTCCCGTGACCGCGAACTGTAAAGTCCCATTGCCGGATAAAAGTTCGCCCCGATCTGTTCCGGCGGTTCATAGCTGAACGGCTCCCCTTCTCGAACCGAAACCGCATGATTCCAATGGCTCCAGTTTCCATCCGTCTCCAGGTTCTGATACCAAGGGTAGTAAAAGGCATGGACACGCGGGTTGACTTGCTGCGCAACCGGCGCGAACCATCCGTGGATTCCGCCCGACCCAATCACCATGAAGATAACGGCGACAAGCGCGCGGGACTGAACTGGGCACATAAGGCTGACTCCCGGAGGTTTCTCTATGTCGAGATTGTTGACCAATCAGGATTATAACAATGGAGCGTCGGTTATGGCGGAAGGTCGCGAAGGTCCCCAAGAACGGTCACACCGTCCGGGCTGAAATGGACCACACCCGCACATTGTTAAGGTAGGGAAAAAAAAAGCGCCAAGCGAAGCCGCGACCATACCGGGAAAAAGATGGTGGGCGGTACTGGACTTGAACCAGTGACCCCTTGCATGTCAAGCAAGTACTCTAACCACCTGAGCTAACCGCCCTAACGCAGGACCGGATTGTAACAAAGCGTCCGCCGCGAGTCAACGCGAGCGCCCGAGAGGAAATCAATGATACAGTAAGATGAACGTACCCGCCGCGCCATCGGAAGCCTGCCGGGATTCAAGAAAGGATATTATAATGAAGGTAGTCGAAATTCGTGAGGCTTTCGGATTTGAGAACTTGGCGGTCGTGGACCGTCCGGCTCCTACTCCCGGTCCGGGACAGGTTCTACTTCGCGTCCGCGCCACTTCCCTGAACTACCGCGACCTGATGACGATCCGGGGCGCGTACAATCCCCGGCAGCCCCTCCCGCTCATTCCCCTGTCCGACGGCGCAGGCGAGGTGAAAGCCGTCGGCGACGGTGTCACGCGTGTGAAGGTCGGCGATCGCGTCGCAGGGATCTTCGCGCAAGGTTGGCTTTCCGGGACCCCGACCCGCGAACGGCTGCAACGCACCACTCTCGGCGGTCCGCTGGATGGAATGCTCGCCGAATGGGTCGTCCTTCACGAAGACGGCGTCGTGCACGTGCCTGAGCATCTCACCGACGAAGAAGCCGCCTGCCTGCCCTGTGCCGCGGTCACCGCATGGAGTGCGCTCGTCCGCCACGGAAACGTCAAGGCCGGCGATACTGTCCTCACCCTGGGCACTGGCGGCGTATCGATCTTCGCGCTGCAGTTTGCCAAACTGCTCGGCGCGGAAGTCATCGTCACATCGAGCAGTGACGAGAAACTCGCCAAGGCCAAATCGCTCGGAGCGGACCACGGCATCAATTACCGGACCACTCCCAAATGGGCCGAAGCCGTCCGCGAAATCACTAACGGACGAGGTGTCGATCGCGTCATCGAATTGGGCGGCGTCGGCACACTCGAGCAATCCATGCGCGCCGTTCGCATGGGCGGACAGATCAGTCTCATTGGCGTGCTGACCGGTATCGAAGCCCCGCTGAATGTCACGCCGCTCCTCATGCAGGAAGTCCGGCTCCAAGGCATCATGGTCGGCCCGCGCGACGCGTTCGAGTCCATGAACCGCGCCATCGCTTACCATAAACTGCGCCCCATCGTGGACCGCGTCTTCGAGCTGGAAGAGACAAGAGCCGCCTGCGAGTACATGGCCGGCGGCAACCACATCGCAAAAGTATGCATCCGCACCGCTCCTTAGTTTCCTGAACCATAAGACGGATCCCGACCAGCACCCGTTGTCTCTACCGTCATTACTGCCCCTGCTGTACCTTGACGTGCCCCGCGCTCGCCAATCGTACCGTGAAACGGACCCTAAACTTTCTTTGCCCGTCCTGACGTGGTATACTTTTTTCTTCCTTCCGGGCGGTTAGCTCAGCTGGTTAGAGCATCTGCTTTACACGCAGGGGGCCGGGGGTTCGAATCCCTCACCGCCCACCATTTTTCGTTCGCGTCATCTGCGCTCGTATCGCCCCCGCCCGTATTGGCGGATCGCGATCGGCGGCGTGATGAGCCGCGTTCCCCCTACACCGCAGCGAATCGTTCAATGGCGGTCATCGCAACGGAGACGGCGCTTCTCCGCACCGCGTGTGCTACGATGTGCGGCCGGGGTCTACAATCAACCGTCGGAGTGTCGTCATGAATTTCGCGGCCGCAGTATTCATGGTTTCGTTCCTCTCCACGCAAGCGGCAACAGGCCTGCCCGCGCCGGATACCGCCAACTGTTACCTGCCGATCGAGGGCGGTTGGAGTTTGCGCATTTCTGGTAGGGACATAGAATCGGCAGCCTTACCGGAATCAACCATCGGCGTCGTACAGGACAATTCGCGTTTGCACCGGCGTCCGCTGTATCCACCCGCGGACCGGTCGCTCATCTGGAATGAGGAAGAGCGGGTGAAACTGCAGCGCTGCGGGTTCCGGCCCTTGGTGCTGGCCTATATGGAACCGCGATTTCTATTCGACTTTCATTCGGCCGGGGGGTTGTTGGGGCATCTGCGCGTCGGGCTTGTGGGAAAGGAATCGTCCAAATGGTTCCACGATTGGTTGGAGATCGATGTCCGGTACATTGATGGCCGCATGGACTATCGGCTTACAGACCCCGCCTTTCCCGGCGTCGCGGTGGAACTATCCGCAGCACCATTGGCCAATAGCGCGGGCCTGATCCTGCGGACCAAGGTTACCGCCGCGGAGGGATACGAACTCGTGTGGACCTACGGTGGCGCGTCCGCGTTTTTCACCAACTATGCAATGAACGCGCCGGAGTTCTCGTTCTCGCCTGAACAGTGCGCGAAAGACGTTTTGACAGTCGACTCGAACGGGTTCTTGCTCGAACGAGACTTTGACGAAGACGATGTATTTACGAAGGAGATCTTCGCGGCGTCGCGCTACCTACCGGAATGGACCGCACAAGTCCGCGCCGGAAGCAATTGCCAGGGGCGCACCGGCCTGGGTGATCCTTCTGCCTTTCTCCAGTCGCCGTCGACGCTGCTGGCCGCAACCGAATGGCGCCAGGAGCCGCGAACGCAGATCGGTCGCGTTGCAGTCGAGGCGACCAAGATTGCGGCAAACGACTTTCAAGCGTTCGTCGTTGTCGGCATGGGCGGAAACATTGTGGATGCAATTGGCGACCCGCGCGCTGCCATGGATGCGGCGCTCGCACGGAACGATGAAATTGCGAGCCGCGTTGTTACGCGCACACCCGATCCCTACCTCGATGCGGCCATGTGTATGCTGGCGTTCGCGACGGAGGGGACTTGGGGTGACACCGCAATC
>JAHDWY010000205.1:0-933 GCA_023384315.1 Candidatus Hydrogenedentota bacterium
GTGACGGGGTCACCAATACCCATCTTGTGCCCGGTGTGGTCGGGATCGGAGAGCCACATGTACGTCACGTCCGGGTGAATTTCCTCCAGCCCCAGCTTCAGATAGGCATCCACCACCCAGTGGTTCCGCGCGGCATTCGGGTACCCCTCTTCCGGTACGGGGCCGACCACTTCGTCGACCTTTGCGCGCAACATCTCCGGCAGGACAAGATCCACATTGATCAGCCCGCCGCCTTTTGCTGTGTGGTTCAGCAGGAAAGCGGAGCCCGACGAACCGGAACTTACGGCGAGATGTTTCTTCCCGTGATTCTCGAGCACTTCGCCGATGGAGGGACGCGTGACCAATTCGCCATCGATAGTAGCGGCGATAAGCGTGAGGTTCGCCGCGTTACCGGTGCTGAACGCCTTATCCCGGTCGACTTCGGGGAAATACACGGTATTGCCCATGATCCCGTGCTTGGCGGGGTAGCATCCGGTCGCGAAGGACGTGGAGTTGACGCGGGTGACGGTTGGATACACGGCATGATTGTTCGTGCAGACGACACCGCGTTGCCCCAGCGCATGGAGATTGGGCATGACCTCCGGCGTTACATAGTCTGGCCGGCAACCGTCCAGCACGATCATCAGGACGCGTTGGCCGGTTGTATCCTGCGCGCCCGCGAACAGGGTGAGGAGAAAGAAACTGGAGATCGCCCCGCGTAGCAATCGTGCCATGGTCAGTACTCCCTGCGCGGAGCGGGCATCCCGATCAGACGCGCAGGTGATCCGCCTGCCAGTCCTTCACGAGTTTCTTGATGTCGTCCGCGTTCGTGATGTTGCCGTCGAGAACCTTTTGAACGAGACCGGGCAATTCCGCGTCCGAGGCGAATCGCAGGCCTACCAGTTGCGACAATTTGAGCGCCGGAATTTTGGACGCCAACGCTTCCGGCAGGAC
>JAHDWY010000205.1:943-6450 GCA_023384315.1 Candidatus Hydrogenedentota bacterium
CGCGTTCGAGCCGCAGCCGCATTTCCAGCCGGATCACCCGATCCTGCACGCGCACCGCGTACGCGCGCATGCGAAACATAATGCCCACGACGGCGATCACGATCAATATGGCCGCCGCGGCGGATAGCATGGGCAGATCGAGATATGCAGCGGAAATAGAAAGCAGCGCCGCGACGATGAGCATGAGGGCGATGATGTAGAAGCTTCTATCGTGGCTACGATGATTGGCGTAATTCTGCGTCTGCTGTGGCATCGAGGGTCCTCCTTCGATATCGGTAGCTACGTTGCGTCGAGCGGCTGGACCGGCTCCTTAAAGTAGCGGTGGAACCTTCTGGGCAGGTTGGCGTGATCCAATTCGCCCAGGGCACTCCAGGGATCGCGCGAGTTGAAGGTGTCCCAGAAGAGCACCGTCTTTCCGCTGCACATTCCCTTCTTCGCGTCGTCCACCAGCGCGGCGAAGGCCTTCCCGGAATACGTTCCGTCGAGGCCGATACCCTCCGCTTCCCGCAGCAAGCGGATGGCTTCCATGCCTTCTTCGGTATGCAGTGCGTATTGGGTACCGAAAAACTCCTCCCGGAGCGTGTATTCGGAAAGGGCGCGTTCGCATGTCGGAAAGCTGGGATCGCAGGCACGGAGATACGCCACTGAATCGTGCGCGAGCGTACGCATGCGGGACGGATTTGCCAACGAGTTATCGATTACCCGTATAGGGACCACCTCCGAGCGCAACCCGGCGGCTTCCAAACCGATTCGCAGACCGACCGCGGTGCCCATGCTGCCCACGGCGACATAAATGAGATCGGGTTCAGTCATCGCCCCCGCCTTGACCTGATCCGCCAACTCGAAAGCGGCGTTGACGATTCCCACGATGCCCAGTGGCGAAGAGCCGCCCGGTGGAACGATCATCGGCTTGCGCCCGGTCCGCGCCCAGTGGCGTACCGATTGATACACTGTTCCAACGGTCAGCGCGCGCCGGTTGGAATACTCGTGCAATTCTGCGCCGCTGTGATAACCGAGCAGCAGATTCCTCCGCAGCGACCGCGAGTTTGGTTGGGGCAAAAACATGGAGATGCTGCGCAATCCAACCTTCTGCGCGTAGATGGCCGTCGCGAGCGCGTGGTTGGATCCCGTGAATCCGAAGGTCAAGACTTCCTTCACACCGTCCTGAAGCGCTTTTCCCAGCAGGAACTCCAGCTTTCGAACCTTGTTCCCGCCATACACCTCGCCACTGAGGTCGTCGCGTTTGATGTGCAACGCGCTCAGGTCGAATTGAGTTTCGAGTTCGTTGCAACGGGTGATGGGTGTGGGGAATAGGCCCAACGATACATGCGGGATTCTGTTTCGCAGGAGCGGATATCGGGTAAAGACAGGAAGGTTCGTGGTGCTCGGTGTCCCCATGGTCAACGCAGGAGGACTACCCGTGTTCCTGGAAAAAAGCTCGCACCCGCGTCCACACGTACCAGGAAATCGCTCGCGCGTTCTCCGGTTCCACATTGGAGAACCGGACGCCGCACCGGTGCAAGCCGGAGTCTGCTTCCGATTCACCTGCGTGAATGATTTCGCCATGGACCACGAGGGAGGGTTCCTCGGTCATTCGGAGCGTAACGCGCGATCGCCCGTTCCGGCTGAGGGGGGCCGTCGTTTCCACGTACGCGCCGCCCGCGCTGATGTTCAGGAGGCGGCCCGTCACCGCGTCGGACAGGCCGTTGGACTGAATGCTGAGGGCGATATCCGTGGGCACGCGCAGATTCGCGCGAAGCTCTTCCCGATTGAGGCTGGCCGCACGCAGCAGGACCAGTTCGTGGACGGCCTCGGGGGACGCGGTCAATACCCGCGCGTAGTACCCGGCTACTCCCGCAGGATCTTCGCACCCGAATTCCAGCATCACGCCGGCACCATCGCGCAATCCGGATGGAGAATCGCAGTGGAGCCGGATGATGCCGTCGCGCACATCCAGGATTTCCGCCGCAACGCGGTTCTTACCGCTTCGGACGTACCCCCGATTGCCCTTTTGTATATGTCCGCAATGGATTGCTTGCATCTTCCGTTCAATTTCGATCATTGCGAATGTTTCACATTCTCCGCATACTCTAGCAGGTTCTTGAGAGAAACGCCAGAATCTTTTGTCCAGTGGTGGACATTGCCCCAGCCCGCCCGGCCGGCTACTTCTCGACCTTCTCCAGCTCCGCGGGTTTGTGCTCGGAAAGGTCCGCACTTAGGAACGCATCGTCGTTTGGCAGCAGCATCTCGACTTCGTGTATCGAATCGACCTGGACGGTTAGTTTCCCCGATGTAAACGCGAGGACATGTCCCCCAAACGTCTTGTCGTCGCTGAGGAAATGGAGATGGTAGCCGGGCACGTTGACGCCCGCGGTGAATGGCGGACACCGGAAGCCAATGAGCGTCCCGCGCACGTTTTCGGCCTCGAAGATCGACTGGTTTTCCACAACCTCCGCCAGCCTCCGGTAAGGCGGAGCTTGCCGTGGCACGCTGCGCGTCTTCATCATCGGGAAGGTGCCCTGCGCGCGGATGGCGTAGTAGAGGTTTGGACTCGGGATGGCGGCATCGACGCTTGCTTCAAGCCCGGCGAAATCCGTCCCGCTGGGTACTACAATCTCGGAATCGCTCCGAAACCGCACCACCGTGGCGAAGGGCGTCTTGACATTCGGGCTTACCCGAACGATGGCGCCGTCGGCGCGCACCTGATACACAGCCCCGTCGAGAACGATCATCTCGCCGTCCAGCGCGTTGAAGGTCCCGAGACCCAGGGTGCCTTTCTTCGCAAGTTTGCGGGCGGGATAGTCGCCGTCGTAGACGCCGGCGAGGAGCGCGTCGATGGTGGATACCTGGAACAAGGTGTTTTGCTGGCGGGCACACCCGGTAACCAGCACTACAGTCGTCAATATAACGGCCCCAAGGCGGAGTGAAAGTCTTCTCATCGATTTGGATCCCCAAGCAGTCCCATGCGGCTCACGGCTGGAGTTAGTGTAGGGGGCGCGGCCGGGCCAGCGCAATATCCTCCGCTTGCCAGACGCTTTATCGCGCGGTATGATCGAACCAAACGCCATGGAGACGCGTTTTCCATGGAGAGGGAATGCTGTACGTGTCTACTGCAAAGCGAATCGGATACGTCGTATCCGATCTACATATGTTCTCGAAGCGGTCCCAATGGACCGATCATCTCGATGATATCTACCGCGCCGCCGAAGAAGCGGATGTGTTTATTTTGAACGGAGATACCTTTGACTTCCGATGGACCACGCTGCGGTCCGTGTCGGACACGGTCGATGCTTCGATCGCGTGGTTGCGGGATTTGGCCGGCAAATTCCCGTCCTGCCATTTTCATTTCGTCGTCGGGAACCACGACAACCTGCAAGTCTTTGTGGAAGCGTTGTCCGAACTGGCCGCGGTCACGGAAAACCTGTCCTGGCATCCGTACTACCTCAAGCTGGGAGATAGTGTTTTTCTTCACGGCGATGTTTCTGACCGGAAGATGGACGCCGACGAGTTGGAGCAAGCGCGTGACGAGTGGCGCTACGAGGAAAAGATCCGGCACCCCATCCTGCATCACCTCTACGATTGGGCGTTGCACATGGGCCTGCACCGCGGCGCGCAGGCGGTTCGTTATCCCAAGAAGCTCGTTGCACGGCGCGTAATCGCGTATCTGGAGAATGTGGGACTTGGCGCGTTGAACGGTACCCGCCACGTATATTTCGGGCATACCCACGACGCCATGTCCAATTACAAGTACCGGGGGCTGGTCTTCCATAACGCCGGGTCGCCTATGAAAGGCTTGGAATTCAACATCCTTCGCGTTGAACTCAAGGAAGACGAGTAGGCTCCGTGTGCTTTCCTACTTCGCCCTGCCCCGATCGTTCCGCTTGGGACGGCTGGGTCTGGTCTTTGGCTTTGCCTTCGCCCAGCCCTTGGGTTTTTCCGCGCGCTTGGGTTTGGGGATCGACCGCTCCTGCCTCGCCGGTTTGCGCTCGCCCTTCTTCATGATGAAGAGATAATTGAAGCCCCGCAGGAAGTAGTTCCCCTTGACGGCCTCCGCGTGCCAGTGCCGCCGCTTCATGGTGCGGTTGTGCCGCACGACGCAGACGACATCGACCGGTTCGAAGAATTGTTCCAGCATCGAGAATAGCCGGAAGCCGATGGGCTGGAAGGGTTGCTTCTTTTTCCAGGAATCGCTCACGTAGAGGCCCATGTAGCGGCGGGGCCGGAGGATGCGGTGAATCTCGCGAATCACGTCGCGCATGGCCTCGTAATATTCGCCGGTGGCCGCGTCGAGTTTGCCGATACAGGCCGGGTCGTCCGAATATTCCAAGTGCGTGGAGTAGGGGGGATCGACGAAGACGAAGTCCGCCTTCTCGTCCTCCAGCGGGAGCCTGCGCGCGTCGGCCCGGAAGATGTCCTCCCGGAACGGCGCGAGGTCGTAGCCCAAGGCGCGGCGGTTCAGATCCCGCGCCACGTCCAGCGTGGTCCCGCTGCCGCACATGGGGTCGACCACGAGGTCCTTCTCCCGCGTGTATCGTTGCAACAGGTTCCAGATGACATACGAAGGCGTCGCGCCGATGTAGGCCTGGTCCCCCTGCATGGTCTCGCCATAGTGCTGCGAGGGGTAGTCCCACAAGGTCGTCGATTCAATGGTGAGTGAGGGTTTTTTGTGCATGGTGCGGATCATAGCATGGACGTGTGGGAAGGTGCGATGGGGAATAGGACGTATGGGACCTATAGGACCAATAGGACGGGTGGGACGGATCAGACGGATCAGACGGATCGGACGGATCGGTCCGATCGGACCGATCGTCATATCAAGTGTGCCGCCGCATCCCTTATCCCTTCAGCGCGATCTCCTTGCCCTTCCGCGCGCTTTGGTAGATCGCATCCAGGATCGTGATCACCTGCAACGACTCCTCCGCGGGCACCGGGGACGGCTTGCCCATCGCCACGGCCTCCGCGAAGGCCATGCATTCGAGCATGTGGGCCTCGCCCGTTCCCGCGCTGCGCAGGGTGATGTCCATGTGCTGCCGCGTCTTGTTGCTCGTCACGTGAATCGTGTTGTTCGGCCAGTGCGCGCCGCCCTTGTCGCCGTACAACCACATCTGCATGTCCTCGTCGGGGTGGAAAGGATGGTTTAACAGCCAGCTCACTTCCAGGACCAGCGAGGCGCCGTTCTCGAACCGCACAAAGGCCGCCGCGCACTCTTCCACGTCCCACGATTTAGGAATCCGGTCGCCCCAGTCGCTGTACGCGCCCGGCAGCTTGCGCAGGCGGTCATGGGTCGTGCCTGACACGGCGACCGGTTTCGGGTTCCCCATCATCCACAGCGTGAGGTCGAGGATGTGCGTGCCGATGTCGATGCAGGGTCCGCCGCCCGCGTGGCGCTTCTCCACCAGCCCCAGCCGCGTCGGCGCGCCCGAGCGCCGCAACATCCAGCTTCGCGCATGGTACACGTTGCCGAGGATGCCCTCGTCGATCTCCGCCTTCAGGGCCTGCGCCGTGCC
>JAHDWY010000205.1:6460-7501 GCA_023384315.1 Candidatus Hydrogenedentota bacterium
TCGAAGCGGAAATGCTGGGCGGTCATCAGCAACTTCTTCGCCTTGTCCCGCGCCGCGATCATTTTCCGGATGTCGCCCGGCCGCGGCGCCAGCGGCTTCTCGCAGATGACGTGCTTGCCCGCGTTCAACGCCGCAATGGCCAAAGGCGCGTGATACATGTTCGGCGTGCAGATGTCGACGATATCGATGTCCTTCTGACGGATGAGATCCGGCCCGGTGTCATAGAGCCGGGCGACCCCTTCGCGTTTGCCGACCTCTTTCAACACCTTCGGCGCGATATCCGCCAAGGCCACGAGTTCCGTGTGCGGACTCTCATGCCACCCCGGAAAATGCCGCCGCGCGATCCCGCCGACCCCGATCAACCCGACTTTCAACGTCTTCGCCATACCGCGTCACATCCTTTTCCGCTCTTTGGATTCCCCCATTTCGCAGAACCGGATCATCGGGGAGCCGGTTTCGCATTTCAAGTCGGGCGTCCGGTTCGCGGAATTCGACCAACCGGACGTTGCGGTAGTGTTACGTCCCATAGGTCCTATGGGTCCCATACGTCCTATTCTCCCGGGATCACGGTTTTTGACGCGCAGTTTGCCGTAACCTACTATAATGAAAGAGTTGGAGGATCCCGGGGAGAGGAGAACCCAAGCATGGCAGACAACGAACTGAGCCAAGCCCGGACCTGGGCGATGGCGACGCACTTGTCGACCTTGTGCGCGTATGTGGGCGTGCCGTTTGGCAACATCATTGCGCCTCTGATCATCTGGATGATCAAGAAAGACGAGTTCCCTTTTGTCGACGACCAGGGTAAAGAGGCGCTGAATTTTCAGATCTCGCTGACCATTTACGGGATCATCTCCGCAATACTGTGTTTCATTCTCATCGGGTTTGTGCTGCTGCTCGCGCTGTTCATCATGCACCTCGTGTTCGCTATCCTCGCCGCCGTCGCCGCGAACCAGGGCGAGTACTACCGCTACCCCTTGACCATGCGGTTTATAACGTAAGTATCGCTTGTAGAATAGGGTCGCAGAACGTGACCGAATTGAT
>JAHDWY010000206.1 GCA_023384315.1 Candidatus Hydrogenedentota bacterium
CGCTCGCGCCGTACGAGATCTGGCAATACCGGTCGCTGCTACTCGCCCAGCAGGTGGCGCAGACCAGAGAGATGGCAACGCTGACAGAGTCTCCGCCGGCACCCGCGTCCGGTTCGGAGGAGGTGCGTATCACGCACCTTCGTGAGTCGCTGAATCGGCTCAGGAAATCCACCGTTTTTGAAGGCCCCAACGGGAGCATGCAGGTTGCGTCGCCGGAACTGATTCAATTGATTGAAACCTCGGAGGCTGCTGTCGCCGCGTTGGAGCGCGGCCAACGGCCCGATGGAATCGAACCGGGTGTGTTTGTGGACGACCTGGCGCGGCAAATCGCCGCGGGATTGGCGCAGCAGCAATCGTACCTGGAGAGCCGGATCATTCAATTGTCGCTTCAAGTTCACGATCGGCACGGGCCCACCGTCGACTTCATCGCGCGCGCAGGGCTGACGACTCAATTGCGGGACGCCGAAGCCCGGCTGCGCGCGATCGAGGAGGGCCCGTACGAATCAAAAGGGGGAGATGAGGTCGCTACGTTGCAGGCCGAGGTCGCCTCGATCAAGGCGGCACGCGAACGGGCCGTGGAGAACCGCGATGCTGAAGCCGATCAGGATCGCCGGTTCCGGTTCAACGTCGTACCCGATTGCGGGGCGTTGCCGAGTATGTCGATCTTTCTCGCGGCCATGATCGCTTTCCCCACGGACCTGTGGCGGCGGCTGCTCGGACTGGCCATTGGTCTGCCGCTGCTTTACGGCGTCAATATCGCCCGATTGACGTGCCTTGCACTGATTGGCGCCTATAGTGGCAATGGACAGATTTTCGATTTCGCCCACGAATACGTGTGGCAGGCCGTGTATATTGTCTTTGTGGTAATCATCTGGCTCATGTGGGTCGAGTTCCTCGTGCGGCCTAAGGCGAAGTCAGCGCGCGAGGAATCCGGATCATCCGGCCGAACATCGCCTGTGACGGAAGAACATCCCCCTTGATCCCCCTTCGAAGGGGGAAGTCGCTTATGACCACTCTTGGTTCAACATATTGACGTGGACACATGATGAAATCTCCGAGTGCTCCATCCGGCAACGCGCCGCGTTGCCCCAACTCCCCCTTCGAAGGGGGATCAAGGGGGATGTTCTTTGGAAGATGGCGAAGTCTGGGATGAGCAGAAGCAGCGCAAACACAGACCGCATGCCGCACGATAACCGCATACGGCGCTTGCTCTGGTTTGCCGTCCGGGTGTTGCTGGCGATTCCGGTTTGCCTTGGTCTGTGGTGGCTGGTATTGCCTGCGTACGCGTGGGCGGTCGGACAGATCTCGGCGTTGCTGTTGCGATTTCCGTTTGGGTTCGACATTGAGGGAGTCACCGTGGAAGCGTCGGGAATTCTGAACACCGGCACCCTGCTCGGTTTCCAATTGGGAGAGCGCAACCCATCCCTGCCGATTGCGCAACTGGTCAGCAATATCGCCACCTACGCCGCGCTCGTTGTCGCGACATCCGGCATCGCCTGGAAGCGGCGGGCGCTCATCGCTGCTATCGGGTTCGCTGTTCTTGCCGCTGGACATGTGGTGTACCTGGTGCTCGCCTTTGCCTTTGCCGATACCATGGCTCGGAACCCCGTCGTGCCGACTGCCATTGCGCAGGCCTTCATTACGCTGCCCTTCGTACTCTGGATAGCGCTTGCCTATTGGGCTCAGGCGGATTGGTTGAGACCGCGCGTGCAGGTTGACTCTCAAGTCGCGGACTAAGGTTCGGCCCGACCTGTCACGACTTCTCCGTGTACGAGGCGTCAAAGGAGCACGGGCGTCCCGCCCGTGAGAGACACAGGCGGGACGACCGTGCTCCTTGAATGCCAAATCGGATTATGAATGAATTTGTCTCCTTTGGTTGCTCGCGGTGAAGCAGACCCCGGTCACACACGAGTTGGATTTCGCACGGGCAAGTCGCTTAAATAGATGAAGGCAGGGGAGGGGTGATGAATGCCCACGTTTCAGGAAGAACTCCAGACAAAGCTCAGCGTCATCGAAGACTTGCCGACCTTGCCCGCCATCATTCTGGAACTGGAGCGCATGCTTCATAACGACATGGTCAGCGCGGCGGAAGTCGGCGTGGTCATCGAAGAAGATCCGGCCATCGCCGCGAGCGTGTTGCGCGTGGCCAACTCGGCCATGTTCTACAGCAGCGTGTCGGGGACGATCGTGTCCATCCGCGACGCTATAGTCCGCCTCGGGTTCAAGGAGATTCATCAAGTCGTTTCCGCGGCGGCCTTCATTCGCGCCTTTGGAAAACTTGCGCGCCGCGTCGATCCCCAGCACTTCTGGAAGCGGAGCCTGTCCACCGCGGTCGCCGGTAGGGTCATCGCGAACGCCATCACGAAGCAGGTTTCCTTCTATGAGGAAGACGCTTACGTGGCCGGACTGCTCCACGACATCGGCCTCCTCGTGCTCGACCAACTCTTTGCTGAAGCCTACGACCAGGTCGAAGCCGCGATGGACGGGCAGACCGTGTCCTGGGCGGAGAAGGAACGGGAAGTGCTCGGGCTCGATCACGGCCAGATTGGCGGGTTGCTGCTGGACAACTGGAACCTGCCCGAGATCGTTGTGGAGGCCGTCCGCTGGCATAACCAGCCCGACCACGCCAAACAGGACGCACAAATCACCGCGCAAGGCGTTCAACTCGCCGAACTCGTCGCGGAAACCCTCGACACCGAGGAAGTATCCGAAGAACAGATGCAGGCTCTCCTGGCCCACCCCTCCTGGGAAATCTTCGGCATCGACCAAGCCCGCGCCGCCAAGGTCCTCGAAGATACCCGCAGCCAAAGCAACCCCGTGTTTGCGTTGGTGTGAAGCGACCTTCCCAAGCGACCGTTCACTCCCCGTGCTCCCCATGTTCCCGTGGTCACTTGGAAGAAGGGAGAACCACAGGGCCACGGGGAGCACGGGGAATTTGCGAGTGCTCGTCATGGAAGTGTTGACGAGGTGCAGGTCTTCCAAGCCGCGTACAGGGAATCTCCCTATCGTTTGGCGGCTATGAAAATCATCTCACGCGAGTCGTCGGCGAAGGGTGACCTGTCAAAGTCCCCGAAAACGTCGGCGACAGCGAATCCGCAGCGCGCCAGCATGTGCTCGACTTCGTAGGGGAAGAAGTACCGGAAGGGAAACGCGTGGACGAGCCGTTTCTCGCGCCCGTCTGGATGCGTGACGTAGAAGATCATCTCCACATCCATCATTTGCCGGGACCGGTATTGGGCGGCGATTCGGTGCGTCTGGCGCAATACGCTGCCGTCAGAAAGGGTGACGCCAGCGCAGTCCTCCTGCTCATTGAAGCACTTGGGATCGCACAGGTACTCCAGATTGGGGTGGAAGAGATCGAGGATGAGCGCGCCACCGGGGCGCAGGTGCCGGTTTGCGCATCGAAGACAAGCCAATTAATCTTCCACCGAAATGAGATGTTGAAACGGCCGAAAGGGTGTGGTGACCAGGCTGAAGGTTCGCCCCAAATCGAAGTTCGTCATGTCGCCTTGGATGATGCTGACGCGGTCCTGGACTTCGAACGCCGCCTTTTCCAGCCTGGCGCGGCATTTCGCCAGCATCGGTTCCGACAGGTCGAGTCCCACAATTCGGCAGCCCGATTCGGCTACCGGAATGAGCACACGGCCCGTACCGCATGCCAATTCGAGAACCGGGCCGTCAACGGAACACGCGTAGTCCACGTAGAATCCGACGTCCTTGCGAGCAACGTAGGCTGGGAGTTGATCGTACAGTTCCGCCAGAAAGGGTTGATCTTCGTATCCGCCGAATTTGCTCATCGACTCACTCCAGACCGTGTGGGTGTTTGCCAGATACCGGCCCGTATGCATACCCAGCGAGTTGAAACCTCTACCCCATATCCGTGGGCGTCTTGGCTCGCCGGTGCGAGGGTGTGAGGCGGTGGAGTTCGGCGAACCAGTTTTGGACGACGACGATTTCCGATGCGGGGGGCGCGGCGGCGGGGGCGTCGGTTTGTTTGATCATGAGGAAGCGGGAACCGTCCGCGGCGACGTGGTAGGTGAAGGCGCGAATAGCGGGGGCGAAATAATTCCACGAGAACAGGCGGCGCGGTTCGGATGCGGAGAACTTCGGTTCGGTCTGAATGGAGACCGCCATGAGCGTGTCGCCTTCGCGGTAGTACAACTCGCGCCCGTCTGGCGACCATTCCGGTTCGACGCCGCCGTCGAAGGAGATTTGCCATTTGCCGCCGCGGTCGGGGAAGGGCTGCACGTACACTTCCTCCCGGCCCGTTTCGCCGCCCACGTACGCGATGAACCGGCCGTCGCGCGAGAGGGAAGGCGCCCGCTCGAAGGCGCCGGGGTCCGACCAGAGCCGCAACCCACCGGAGCCGTCCGGCGAGCACAGCGAGATATGCACGTTCTGCTTTGTGCTGTACTCGACGAGCACGATGTGTTGGCCGTCGGGCGACCACCCGTGGGGATGGTGCACGTTTGGACTGAGTTCCAGAATGGTCGGTTCGCCGGTACCATCGAGCCGTTTCCGGCAGAGCGCATGACGGCCGTCATGGGACGTCGAGAAGACCAACACCTGGCCGTCCGGCGACCAGACGGGATATTCGTTGTTCGCCTGGTCGAAGGTGAACCGCGCATTGGTGCCCTTGGCCAGATCGATGATCCAGATATCGCCCTTGACGCTCACGGCGGCGCGCTCGCCATCGGGAGCGATTCGCGCGCATTCGTACGATTTGGCCGGCTGAGCCACGGGTTCTTCCTTGCCTTCGCGGTCGATCCACACCAGCGTCCGCGTCTGACGGAAATCCGACTCGTGAACCGTCGGAACATAGACCAAGGTGCCATCGTCGGCTACGTCGAACTGCACGGCGGGCCACTGGGGCGCGGCGATTCTGCTTTCCGGCACGAGAATAGGCGCACCGGTTGCCCGCATGGCAGCGGCGTCGAAGGGCAGAGCCATGACGCGCCCCCGTTGGGTGAACAGCACGTGCCCGGTTCGCACGTAGGCGGGACGCAAGGCGCTTTCCACGAGGACAGTAGTCTTGCGCGTCGCGAAATCCAGCAGCATGACTCGGATCAGGTTCAGGTCCGGAGCGTAGGCCGCTCCATACAGCAGGCCGCGCTCCTCAGGAACGACAGAAGGAGAACCGCAGATGAAACCGCCGGTGCCTTCTTCCGGCAGCGGCAGCAACTCCGGCTCGCCGCCGGTGTCAGGAATGCGCAGCAGCTCGGAAGGCATGCCGGAAATGTAGTAGATGGTTTCGCCGGCCCAATCGACCCCCATGGGATGACTGACCTCCGCGAGCGTCACGGGAGCGCCGCCGTGGATGGAGACCTTGCGCAGATGACCGTCAGGGATCGTGAAGTAACAGATCCACTGTCCGTCGGGGGAGAAGGTGGGGCGAATGGCATGTTCCGTTCCGGCGAGCGCGCGCGTTTCCAACTGGTCGAGGGGACGGACCAGGAGCCGCCGTACGCCGTCGATCACGGCCACGTAGACGAGTTGGGTCCCATCCCGGGAAATGGCGACGGCCGGGTCGAGGTATTCGCGCGGCGGCGAAACCGGCGCGTTCGGGTCGAGCATGATCGACAAGCGGCGCACGGGGACTGAGGCGACCGCGGGCGCGCGCAATGCCACCGTCCGGTCGACGTCGGAACGCCGGCCGGACCCGCTGCCTCGAAGTGCATCCCGAATCTCCAGTGCTCCGTCCGACATGTCGCGAAGGCGGTCTTTCGTGTCCTTCTCAAGACAGCGGCGCAACAACACCCGCACCGCTTCGGGAGTCTCCGCTGGAAGCGTGCTCCAGTCGGGTTCCGCTTCCAGAACCGCGACCAGCGCGTCGGTCGTGGTGTCACCGTCGAATGGCGGCTTTCCCGATAGACACTCGAACAGGCAACAGCCAAAAGACCACACGTCCGTGCGCTTGTCGAGCGTTTTGCCGCGCGCCTGCTCCGGGCTCATGTACGCGGGCGTGCCGATGAGGTGGCCGTGTTTCGTCGTATGCGCGTTGCCGGACAGCACTTCCGTGACCGCTTCGTGGGGAGACGTCCCAGGCTCGAGAATCTTGGCGATCCCGAAGTCGAGGATCTTCGCCTGTTCGTCAGGGGTGATCTTGATATTGGCCGGTTTCAGATCGCGGTGGATGATATTGCGGTCGTGAGCAAATGCCAGCGCCGAAGCCACATGCTCGAAGTACGCCAATGCGCTCCGTAAGGGCAACGGCCCGCGTTGCACGCGTTGGGCGAGCGTCTCCCCTTCCACAAGCTGCATCACGATGAAGGGGAAAGGCCCGTCCTTCACGAAATCAAAAATGGCGCCGATCGCGGGATGGTCCAATTGGGCGAGGGCGCGGGCTTCGCGTTCGAAACGGGCCATCCGCTCTTCGTCGCTCTTGTACGCTTCGGGCAGCACCTTGATAGCCACTTCGCGCCCGAGCTTGCCGTCCAGGGCGCGATAGACTTCGCCCATCCCGCCTGCGCCAAGCAGACTGCGGACTTCGAATGCGCCCAGTTTTGTTCCGGCGGAAAGTGCCACGGCGGACCATGCCTCCAGCGTCTTGCAGTTGTCATACTTATACCAGAATTTGGGGTCTCCGTTTCGTCATTGACGCTTTTGCGGTGCGGGTATATATTGATCAAGGGGCAATTGACTTGGCGGTCACGAGTCCACGGGGGCATACGGGGCGCGCGCCGGAGGGGACCCCATGTCAATCATTTCCATCATTTGCTACTTCCTGGAAATACTTTGGGGTGTTTTCGGAGGCGTACCCATTCTTGGCGACATCATCGACGCCATTGGTTCTTCGCTCTGCAATTGATCGGACTTGCGACAAACCGCACTGGCGGGCTCACTTGCGCGGACCGGCGGAAAGACTCCCTACTCCCCTGCCTTGCGTTTAAACCGCGCGAGAAGTTCGACGTGTTCAGTGTGAGGGAAGAGATCGACGGCTTGCATGTTGACGAGATCGTAGTGTGCGAGAAATGTCGTCATTTCCTCCGCAAGCACCGTAGGCTTGCAGGAAACGTATATGATCTCTGGAGGATTCAGGGCGACAAGCCGTTTCAGTGCCTTCGGGTGCAATCCAGCGCGGGGCGGATCAACGACGACCAGGCTGTTCGATTGAAATGCTTTCTGCGCGTGCAAGGTGTCGCGCAGGTACTTTTCCACTTCCTGCGTGATGAACACGACGTTGTCTGCGCCGTTGACCTCCGCGTTATGTATGCCGTCGACCGAAGCATCTTCGACGCTTTCCACGGAGACGACCCGGTCCACGCGATCCGAACAGCTCAGCGCGATGCCGCCGGAGCCGCCGTAGAGATCGTACAGGAACTGTGGCCGGCTTTCTTTCACCCAAGCGCGAATGAAGCCGTAGAGCTTCTCTGTCGCGTGCGTATTGGTCTGAAAAAAACTGAACGGCGAGAGTCGAAACCGGAGTTTCCGTGTCTGAGCGCCATCGGGCACTTCGAGCACTTCGTCAATCGTAGGCTTGCCGTCCAATACCGTGAT
>JAHDWY010000207.1:0-5844 GCA_023384315.1 Candidatus Hydrogenedentota bacterium
GTCGCAAGCCAGATTCAGGAAGTGGTTTACCAGGAGCGGAATGTCTTCGCGGCGGTTCCGCAGCGCAGGCATCTCGATGATGACCACGCGCAGGCGGTAGTAGAGGTCGTCGCGAAACGAACCTTCCGCCACCATCTTCTCGAGGGCCCGGTTCGTCGCCGCGATGAGGCGCACATCGACGGAAATGGTCTTGGAATCGCCGAGCCGTTCAAACTGCTGGTTTTCCAATACCCGAAGCAGTTTAGCCTGGAGCGCGGGCGTGAGTTCGCCCACTTCATCGAGAAAGAGCGTGCCGCCGTCGGCGAGTTCAAAACGGCCTTCGCGCGCGTGGGTTGCGCCCGTAAATGCACCGGCCACGTGACCGAACAGCTCACTTTCCACCAGCGCCTCGGGGATACTCGCGCAATTGAGTTTGACAAACTTGCCGTCGCGCCGGGGGCTGTTATTGTGAATGGCCTGGGCGACCAGATCCTTGCCGGTTCCGGTCTCACCCTGGATCAGTACGGTCCCCCGGGAGGGTGCGATCTGGCGAACGGCATCGTACACCCGAACCATCTGCCGGGAGCGGCCCACGAGACTGCCCAGGCCATACCGTTCATCCAGGCGGCGTCGCAATTCGTGCTGCTCAAGAACCAGCCGCTGACGGCCAAGTCCCTTCTCGATCACAGCCTCTAACTTGCCCAAGTTCAAGGGCTTAGTCTGAAAGTCCGCAGCGCCCTGGCGCATGGCCTCGGTGGCGCGTTCCACGTCCGGCTCTTCGGTGATGAGCACAACGCAAATCTCGGGGTTGCGCTCCTTGGCAACGGCCATCAGTCGCATGCCGTTGATACGGGGGGCGTTCAGCTCGGTGATTAGGACATCAAAAGGGCGCGCGTCGAGCCGATTGTACGCTTTCTCTCCGTCGTCCACCGACTCCACATGGTAGGCCCGTTCGCGCAAATAGGGTACGATTTCGTTGGTAATGGACGGATCGCGATCGACTAGCAGCACGGAGGCGGCCGGAGCTTCAGCGGGCATACTCAACTCCTTGGGGAGCAGCAAGTTTAACAAAGGGATTCCTATCCGTCAAACGCTTGCGCGGACCCCAAGGCTATGCTAGAATGCGCCGCAACAAGGGGATTTACATACCATGACGCGACATCTTGCAAGCTTGTTGGTTCTGGTTTTCGTCCTATCCGCTCTCACAACGGGGTGCGCTCGGGCCAAGCTGAACACGGCGGGGTTTGCCATCACGGACACCATCACGGTGAACAAGCCCCTGGATGAGACGTGGCAAGACACCAAGGCCGTTCTGCGCGAGTTGGAACTGGACATCTACACGCGGGACAAGCGCGGCGAGTTTGTCGCCTATACCCCCATGAAGCGACACCTCTATATCTTCACCCCACACCGGACGCAGTTGTCGATCCGGATGGAGGAAGTGACCAGCAATTCCACATCCGTGACGATTGAGACCGTGGATCAAGTCTACGGGGTCACGCCACTGACCTATCCGGATTGGCACGATCGGAAGACTTCGGATAACGAGGAAGCGCTCGCGATTCTTGAGTCCCTCCGTACCCGGTCCACGTAGGACGCCCAACCCGAATTTTCCCCGCTTAGCAGTTCTGCAATCAATCAGGCTTGAGCTTGGCCTCGGCTGGGCGATTCTTGCAATTTGCAGGCACCTCTATGTTATACTTACCGTAAGGTAAGGCGATATATCGCATAAATTGAACAATAAAAACTATAAAATCTGGTCTTATTTGCTTTTTCGCATTTCGGAATGATACAATTCGGTTGAGGGTTCAAGACCCTAGAAAGCGAGACACAAATGCTGTCAATGGTTGAGGTTAAATGCCCCCATTGCTCGGTACGAGGACAGATTCTACTACCTCCGCTCGGGGCGTTGATAGTGGGACCTTGTCCAAATTGCGACGAAATGGTCGTTGTGTTTTGCGGTCGCGCCCTTCCCTTGGACAAAGAGCTTATGCTTAAGGGGTCGGAACTGGAGAAACATGAACATCTGAAAGGTGTTCTCATCGACTTCTTGGAAAGCCGGATCGCGACCGTGGTGGAGCAGTTTTCGCCCGAAGCGGCCGACAGCCTCAGAGACTATTCGCCGGAGGCCTTGGCCCAAGTGGAGGAGGCCTCCCCAGCAATCGAGGAAGAAGCGCAATTCAAGCCTCGCCTAATCTCCGACTCGGAGTTTGAGGAGTTTGTTCAATACGACCTGCCGTTGCTCGACAATGGGGATTACTTCAAGACATTTTTCGAATAGGGCGGGCTCATTTCGCGATTAGGCGCAAGAGTTGGTTATGGCAGGCGCCGCACCATTGGTGCGGCGCTTTCCTTTCTTTTGTCGCTCCGAAACCGGTAAAGGAGCTGCGTGCCGCCTACGGCTTACGGACGATCCACAGACGCGTTTGGGGGGACAAGTTTACGAGCCGCCCAGCGTCGAACCCCGCACTGTCCGTCCAAGAGGCGACCTGCTCGCACGAGTACGTATCGCCCTCGCCGTTGGCGATGAGCATGCGAAGGGCGAAGAGCAGGCTGAATGCCGGTCCGCTCCGATCGTTGTGCGTGAGGAAGTCTTTCACGATCAGCATCCCCCCGGGCACGAGGGCCTCGAAACAGTTCGATATCAGATTCTGGTTTGTTTGTTCCGAATAGCTGTGAATAATGTTGGACACAAGTACCAGGTCAAACCCTTCTCCGAGTGAGTCCATGGTGAGATCGCCGGGGTGAAAGGAAACGCGCTCCAACATTCCTGCCGCTTCAGCTTCCTCACGCGCAATCTCCAGAACTGCGGGGCGATCGAAGATGGTGGCACGCATGCCCGGGACGGCATCCAGGAACGTCAGCGCGTAGGTTCCCGGACCGCCGCCCACGTCGAGGAGGTTCGTACGCGTCGAGATATCGACGGTGTCAAGCATTTCGCGGGCGCTCACACGGCCGATATCGCTCATGCCGAGAATGAAGGCGCGGAGTTCCTCGGGGCTGCGGTCTTCGCCGGTCTCCCGAACGGGTTTCCCGGTGCGGAGCGATTCTCCGAGTCGAAGCCAGAGCGAGGCCGAGTTGGCGTTGTGCTGGATGATATGGCCTTGATAGTGAGGACGGCCAGGAACAAGGCACGTAGCGGCGAGTTCGGTGTTCAGGTACTGGCTGCCGGACTTTACGAGAAGATCGATAGCAACCAATCCGTCAAGAAGCATTCGTGTCGTTCGAACGGGCCATCCGAGTTGTTCCGCGACGGTTTCGGCATCAGTGGGGGAGTCGAGCAGTGAAAAGACGTTGGCTTCATTGGCCGCGAACAGCACGGCGGAATCGACGAGGCGGGTGGACAGATTGCCGATTGCGTTTGTCAGACCGCGAATTCCACTCATTGCGTCACCATGCGATCGCTCAGATCAAGGTTCATTGTCTGAATCTTCCCACAAGTACTTCCGCGTCTCCGCCACAACCACACCGCTCAGAAGCAGCAATGCGATCAAATTGGGAATGGCCATGAGTGCGTTGGCGATGTCGGCGAAGTTCCAAACGATGGGGACCTCAACCACTGACCCGACGAACACGGCGATCACCCAGAGAATCTGGTAGGGCCGGATGGCCCAGCGGCCCAGCAGGTATTCGCAGGCGCGCTCTCCGTAGTAGGACCAACCGAGTATGGTCGAGAAGACGAAGGTAATCAGGCCAACCGAGAGGACCAAGGGACCGAAAGTCGACAAGTCGGCGAAGGCCCTTCGCGTCAACTCGATCCCCGTGAGCCCGTCGCGCCAGTGGCCGGAATTGACGATCACCAGACCGGTCATCAGGCAGATTACAACGGTATCCCAGAAAGTACCGGTCGACGACACGAGCGCCTGACGCACGGGGTTCCGGGTCTTCGCGGCCGCAGCAACGATGGGCGCGCTACCGAGCCCGGACTCGTTCGAGAAGAGTCCGCGTGCGATACCGAAACGGACCGCTTCCTTCATACCGGCGCCGAGAAACCCGCCCACCGCGGCCTCGCCGGTAAAGGCGCTGCGCAGAATGGTCATGATGGTATCGGGTAAGGACGATATGTTCATGAGGAGGAGCACGAAGCACCCCAGAACGTAAAACAACGCCATGAAGGGGACCAACGCTTCGCAGACGCGGGCGATGGATCGAATGCCTCCGAGAATCGTGATGCCGGTGAGCGCGGCAATGGTGTTGGCCTGTACCATATTGCCGATGCCGAAGGCGGCAACAGCCGCGAACGCAGCGAATAGGATCCCCAACCACTTCGCGTTGAGTCCGCGCTCAAGGGCGTACATGGGTCCGCCCACGGTCCGGCCGTCTTCGGTCGTCACCCGGTACTTCACGGCCAGCAGCGCCTCCGCGTACTTGGTAGCGATTCCAAAGACGCCCGTCAGCCACATCCACAGCACGGCGCCGGGTCCACCGGAAGCGACGGCCGTGGCCACTCCAGCCAGATTGCCAACACCCACGGTCGCGGCAAGTGCGGTGGCCAGCGATCCAAAATGACTGATGTCGCCGTCTTGCTCGTCGGTCCGCATCACGGAAAGGCGAATCGCCTTAACGAGGTACCGTTGGATTCCCCTGAGCCGGAAGGTCAGAAACAGGTGGGTGCCAACAAGTAGAGCAAGCATGGGTGGACCCCATGCCCAACCGCTGACTTTCGTGAGAATCTGATCGAGCGCCTCCAAGCGTGATCTCCTATCGTGGCTTCGTTGCGGTGAAACGAGCAGAATCTGGCGCTGGCCGCATGGGCAGCGCAACACACGCGGCCAGTGCAACACGTGGTGTGCGGGCTGCACAGGGGATACTCGAAAGACGCGGGGAATTCACGCAGGTTCAGCCGTTGGATTTCTCGAGCTGCTTCTTGAGCTTCTCGAAACGGCTATCGAGATGGGAGAGTTTCTGGCGCAGCGATTCCGCCTCGCGACGGTTCCGGGTCATCTCCTCCAAGAGCCCCATGACATTCGCGGCGCGGGGTGCGCCGCGCTTGCCGCGGCGTGCTGGCGTGCCCTCACGCTTGCGCCAGTAGTTGTAGTTGCTGTAGGAGACTCCCGCCTTCTTGAGGGCGTTTTTGATCGTCGCGCCGCCGGCAACATCCGAGTGAATGGAGTCCATCAGCGCTTGCACCTCTTCTCGCGTGCGACGCGAACGGCGGCTTTTGGATGTTCGGGATTGTGAACTGGACTTTGCCTTACGCGGCATGAAGCTTCCCTCCGACTGGTAGGCACCTGAAACCACGGGACCCCTGCTCCAGACGCATGAATCCGCGCACTTGTAATAGTGCTACAATATCAATCGCCATCTTGGCGGGCACATGCTACCATGAAGGCGACGGGACTTGCGAGTCCGCGACCGTTCATCACGTCCAATGACTGTAGAGAGAATTCAGGAGACTACAAACCGTGAATACACTTACGCGCCGTTCGTTCGTCCAGATTGCCGGCACGGGTCTCGTCGCTGCACAGCGTGCCGTGGCGCAAGACAAGGAAGAAATTGGTTTAGTAAGGCATGCCGTGATTGGCACAGGAGGCCAGGGGCATTCGCACTTGCGCGCCTTCAGTTCCTTCGACGATTGTCATGTCGTCGCCATCTGCGATTTGGACCCGGAGCGGCGCGCCCATGCCGTGGAAGAGGCTTCCAAGAAGGCCGAGGCCCGCGGTTACGACGACTATCGCGAGGTGCTCAACGATCCGACGATTCATTCGGTAAGCATCGCGACGCCGGACCATTGGCATACGCCGGTGGCGTTGGCGGCGTTGGCAGCGGGCAAGCATGTGTACGTGGAGAAACCCTGTTGCCACAATGTGCAGGAAGGAATGGTGCTCATGGAGGCCGCCGAAAAAACAGGGTTGTGCGTGCAAC
>JAHDWY010000207.1:5854-6240 GCA_023384315.1 Candidatus Hydrogenedentota bacterium
AGGGAAACCTTGGCAAAGTGCGGCTCGCCAAAGCACTCAATCATCAACTGCGGGGACCCATCGGACGCGCGCCAGAATCCGAGCCGCCGGAGGGCGTGAATTACGACATGTGGCTGGGCCCTGCGCCGGTCCATGCGTTTACGGCCAACCGGTGGCACTACAATTGGCACTGGTTCTGGGACTACGGTACCGGCGATATCGGGAACGACGGTATTCACCAGATAGACATCGCTCGCTGGGGATTGAATGTCGGGTTGCCGAACGCAGTAACCGCGCCGGGCGGACAGCTCTTCTACGACGATGACCATGAGACTCCGGACACGCAACTCGTGACGTACGAATATGACGACTGCTATCTGGTCTTCGAGATGCGGTTGTGGACCGAC
>JAHDWY010000207.1:6250-7497 GCA_023384315.1 Candidatus Hydrogenedentota bacterium
ATGGACGGTCACGATAATGGCGTCATCTTCTATGGGGATAAGGGGACCGTCGAAGTGGGCCGGCAAGGCTGCTTTGTCACGTTTATCGGAGAGGAACCCAAACAGATCGGCGGCGGACAGGATCTCGTTGCGAACGTGCGCAACTTCCTGGACTGTGTCAAGGCAGACAACCCCGCGGGGTTGAACGCGCCTATCTCAGAGGGCGCCGTGTCGGCAATGCTCAGCAATCTGGGAAACATTGCAACCCGCGTAAACCGGCGAATTGTCTTCGATGCGGATCGCGTGGAATGCGTCGGCGACGAAGAAGCGACGCGGCTGCTGTCGCGCACGTACCGGGAAGGATACGAATTGCCTGTCGTGGGTTAAGTCATCCGTGCGGATGATTCATTGCGACCGTCAATCCACGGTGACCGAGGCGGATCCCTCTAAATCGATCTCCAAGCTTGTCCCATCTTCGTAGCAGATGCGTATTCGCCGCGGCGTATTCGCCAGGTCGTTCAGCCGCAGTTCGCCGTCTTTGAGTTCGACCTCAACGCTGTCGATCCCGAATGCATCTCCACGGATCCTGTCGACATACACGTCGCCCCAGTGATCGCGGATGCGATTGCGGGCTTCCGCCGCAGCCCCGTTGCCCCAGGAGAAGATAGTGAACGGACCGATCCCTTCCCCTTCTTTTGACGCCGTTCCTCCGTGGCCGTAGTTCTCCATGGTGAATCCATAGTCTTGGGGACCGAAGAAGGGGTGGACTTTTTCGTATAGGGTCTTCTGCTCTGGGTTCTCGGGACAATACATCATCACGAAGGCGGACTTGAGCGCGGCCACCCCGCGTTCGAACAGGTGAGGATCGCCGGTGACTTGGTAATAGTCCATGAACAGTTCCGCGAACAGGCACTCGCGCGAATCGTTCCACTCGCCGTCGCAATTCATCACTCCAAAACCGCCCAGCGCGGGGATGTGGATGAAAGGCGGTTGCCAAACCTGCTGCGTCATGCTCAGCTCGTCGAGGGTGCGACGTCCCCAACGAAGATAGCGATCATTGCCCGTCGCGCGATAGCTTTCCAACAAGGCTTCGGCGGTCCAGAACATGGAAAAGTTGTTCTGCTTGTACATGGCGTTTCGGGGAATCTGCCGGTTCAAGAACTCTGGGTAGCCCCACTGGCAACAGGAGAAATAGGTCTCGAAATCTTCCCAGCGCCCCGGGGGGATGACGTCGCGAACCACGGCATCCATGGCGCGCAACGCCGCGT
>JAHDWY010000208.1 GCA_023384315.1 Candidatus Hydrogenedentota bacterium
GAGCGTATTGCCGCGATCATTGGCCGTGCCCTTGCCCGGACCGAGGAAGAGGCCGAGAAGGAATTGCGTGCGGTGCATGATGAATTCGATTCCCGGCATTTCGACATTGAAGCGCTGCTCTTGGATCATTATACGAAGGTGCAACACCACGTTGCCGCCCCGGAAACGCTATCGCGGGCACGGCAACTGCTTATCGGCGCGCTGTTCTCCGGTGAATACGCGCTGGAATCCGCAGCCCTGTTCAATCCTTCCATCGTGTCGCACCCCGATCAAAGCGGCGTGCCTAATGGGTGCCTCCGTTTTATCATGAGCCTGCGCGCCACTGGCGAAGGGCACATCTCCTCCATCGAGTTTCGGGTAGGAACGATCTTGCCCGACGGCTGCATTGGAATGGACCCGGTCTCGCGTTTTGTCACCGTGCCCGAAGTGGTTCCCAACCCCCGGTACCGGAAGAAGGACTTCATCATCAAGCTGCACGAAATGGGATTTGACAATGACTGCACCTCGGCGGTGACAGGGCCTCTCGCGGACGCGTTTACCCGCAGCGATTTGGTCAATAGCGTCGCACAGATCCGGCATGACACGTTGACCAGCACGTTCGATCTGCAACGCACGCTGGAGTGCATGCAATGGTTGGCGGATTCCAACTACGAATTGCAGTTCTCATCCAACCTGGCGCTAAGCGAGCGCATCATCTTTCCGGTCTCCGCAAACGAAAGCAACGGCATCGAGGACGCACGCTTCGTCCGCTTCGTCGATGATGACGGTGCGGTCACGTATTATGCAACCTACACCGCCTATAACGGACGTGCCATCCTTCCACAGCTCATTGAGACCCGGGACTTTCTTCACTTCCGTGTGCTGACGCTGAACGGCGACGCCGTGCAGAACAAAGGCATGGCCCTCTTCCCCAGACGCATCAACGGTCTCTACGCGATGCTCTCCCGTCAGGATGACGAAAACCTCTTGATCATGTTTTCGGACAACCCCCACTTTTGGAGCAATCCGCAAGTTCTTCTTCGGCCGGAAGAGGCCTGGGAAACCGTAAAGGTGGGGAATTGCGGTTCCCCCATCGAGACAGACGCCGGCTGGCTGGTCATTACCCATGGCGTGGGCCCGATGCGGAAGTACTGCATCGGCGCTGCCCTGCTGGATCTCGACGATCCCACCAAGGTCGTTGGGCGCCTTCGCGACCCGCTCCTCAGTCCCAACGGCGACGAGCGCGACGGGTATGTTCCCAACGTCGTCTATAGCTGCGGTTCAATGCTGCACGGGGACGAACTCATTCTGCCCTACGCGATGAGCGACAAAGCTACGGCAATCGCCAGCGTGTCGTTGAACGAACTTATTGCCGCGATGAGGACGTGACGGATTTTCCATCGGACCGCGGGAAGCCCAACGCGCCCCTATAAACAGAGGCTCGGATGGCGTTGATCGTTGCTCGTGTGTATGGGGGTGGGATTGTCTGGGTGGGGAGCCGTGGTCTGCGTCTCAGCGCTGCGCTTGCGAATATACGTCTCGCCTGCGACGGAGTTCCGGTTTCGAATTCCGCGGGTGAGTGGACCGGGGATAGGAACGTGCTTCGCTCGAGGGGACAGAGAACTCATCGTTGCCCGGCTTGGGTATTGCAGGTGCTGGGATTGACAATCATACTTCTGGAAGGCCCGGCCTGAGCGCGTTTGGAATGGCGCTAGCCTTCCGCGGCGGGTTCGCCGCCGAGGATTACCAGCTTCACGATGATTCCGATCAGCACCAGGGCCCCTGCGATCAACGCAATTTGAGGACCCCACAGGGACAGGGCGCTGGGGGCCTCGGCGGTATCGGACTGTGAACGCTCGCGCAACTGCGCGACCAGTGCCGCGTCGTCGCCGCTGTTCTGAAACTGTTCCAACTGCGCCTGCGCAGCTTCCCGCGCCCCTTGCGCGAGATCGTATACGTCCTTCGCAACCCAACCCGACCCGGTCTTCACCTCGCCCCGCGCGGTTCGGGCCGCATCGATGTGCTGCTGAATCTCGTCTTCCGTCACCGCTTCGTAGTCCTGGATCTTGTCGCGCGGAAAGACGCGCGTGTCGACGCCGTCGGGACCGATGAGTTGAAAGATCCAGACATCGCCCTGAACCTTTTCGCAGAGCGCATAATGCTCGCCGCCGTCCTTGGTAAAGACCTTGTAGTGGGCGCCCTCCTGCGGTGGACTGAGCTGTCCCGCGATGGCCGATGCGACAAGTACTGTAAGTAGAATCATAAAAGTAGTATAAGAGGCGTCGTCGTCTCCCGCAAGTCGCCGTGGCGCCGCGGGAGAGCGGTCTTCCGGGCGAGCATGAGGATCGACATCGTATGCCTGAGTCCGTGGTTCTGTTGGTGTGCACCGCCATTCTCGCGGTTGGTTCCGGCCTTGTCGTTTGGTATGCGCTGAGTGCCCGTGACTTGCGCAGTAGCAGCGGTTCGCGCACGTCCGGCGGCGCCCTGGAACATTCCTGCACCTCCTGCAACAAGCCGCTCGTCATCGCAAAGGCAGATTTGGTCGAACTATCGAAACCGGAAATCGCCCTGGTAGTCCGGGTTCGGCCCGACCTGACGGGCCAAAAACTGGCGGAATACGTGTGTCCCTATTGCGAGGCGTCCCATTGCTACGTCCTGGAGCGCAATCGCATCGAGTGGGTGGGCGTCAACCTGTACTCGCCGCACACCACCAGTACCCGGTGCATGGATTGCGGCAAGCCCTTGCGGACGCCACCCTGGCCCGAGGGCACCTACGATGGCCGCTTGAACGAGGCGCCCGCCTTGCAACCGGACTACGGGTTGGTCTGTTCCAAATGCCACGCGGTCGTCTGCTACGCGTGCACCATGCTCGCGACCAGGGGCCGTACCAAGGACGGCAGTTTTGTTTGCCCCCGGTGTCAGCGGTCGCCCGTGGACAAGACCTATCACCCCGCTTAGTAGCTCTCTGGGAATGATTTACGAAAGTTGGCTTCGTTTGCGGGAACTCTGCCGAGCCGTGCAGGTATAGTAGGCGGAAGGGTATCGAAATCGAACGCGGGGATTCGTTTCATGAAACGCACGCCTGTCGCCTGCTTATTGGCCTCCATTGCGATTGTACAAATCCTTTCCTGCGCGTCTCCCGGCAAGTCTGAGCCGACGGAGAGCGCCGAAGCGTCTCAAGAGACCGGTTCGGGAAAGATCATTTACGACCCGACTCAGAAACCCGAAGAGACCAGCAAGCGCAAGAACGAGAAGTCGCCCATGGAGTCGCCGGTGACGGCGGAACTCACGGCGACGAATCTCGGCGACGCGGTTCGCGCCGTGGGCGAGGCGCATGGCGGTAATCTGGTGCTGATGGCGGGGGCCGAGCCGCGACCCGTGGCGCCGGCGAATTTTAAGCGAGCCGAACTTTCCGAAGTGGCGACCAGCCTCGCGGCGGCGGCCGGCCTGGCGGTGCAGGAGACGCCGGACTACTACTTCTTGTTCCTCCCCGGTTACGAACCGCTTGTGGACGTGTCGCTCACCGGAAAGCTCTCGCCCGGCTTCAGCCTCGATACGACGGATGTAACGTTTGGCTCCGGGCTCCGTTTGTACACAGTCTTCGCGTGGATGGGCTATGCCCTCGACCGGACCATCATCGCGGACAACTCCGTCGCCGACGCACGATGCGGCGAATTGGCGCTGCAGCAGGTGCCCCTCGAGGCGGCACTGGAAGCAATCCTGAAGTCGGCGCGCGTACACGCCTTCGCCGTGGATAGCAGTGACGAGTACGTCTTTTTCCACAATCCGAACAACACGAGCCCTGCCGATGCCTTGCTGAACACGAACGCACTGGATAGCGAACAGGAAGCACTGCTGAATCAGACCGTGTCGCTCGTACTGCCTCAAGCGCCGACTCCAGGGCAGCCACTGGAAATGCAGCAGCATCCAACGGACTTGGGCCAAGTGCTCAACTCCCTGACGCGGCAATTGGGCGTGACGGTCGTTGCCGAAGAGGGGTTGGAAGAATTGCCTGTGAACCCCGCGGTCATGGTGAACGTAAAGGTTCGGACCGCGCTGAACCTGCTGGTCCGGCAATGGCTGGTGCCCAACTACGGGTATCAAGTCACCCACGATCGAATCGTGATCCGGACGCGCCAGCCGTAATTGACCGCATTCCGATTGCCGCAGTACACTCCCCGCATGACGCCGAACATCATCGTGTTAATGCCCGCGTACAACGAGGCCCATCGCATCGGCGCGGTGATCGACGGCGTTCGGAGCGCCCTCCCACAGGGCCGGATCGTGGTCGTGGACGACGGATCGACCGACGATACCGTCGCGCGCGCGCTCGATTACGATGTTACGGTGCTGCGGCTTCCGTTCAACATGGGCTACGGCGTCGCGCTGCAGACGGGGTACAAGTTCGCGGTCGCTCAGCGCGCGGACTATCTGGTGCAACTGGACGCCGACGGGCAACACGATCCCGCAGGGATTGCGCGCCTGCTCGAACGGGTGCAGGGCGATGCCTGCGACATCTGCATCGGCTCCCGCTTTCTCGAAGGGCAGCCCTATCGCATCCCCTTCACGCGACGCCTCGGCATGGCGCTGTTCCGGCGCGTGGCGTCCCGGTTGCTCGGCAAGACGGTCACCGATCCGACCAGCGGTTTTCAGGCCATGAACCGGCGCGTGCTCGAGTTCTTCTCGCGGGACAGCTACCCCGTGGATTATCCGGACGTGGACGTGCTGGTCATGCTGCATCGGCATGGATTCCGGATTTCCGAGGTGCCGGTGCAGATGCACGCGCGGGCTTCGGGGGTCTCCCTTCATCGCGGGCTCCGGCCCGTGTACTATCTCTTTAAGATGGGACTGGACATTCCCCTGAACCTGATGCGCCGGGAGAAATAGCCATGGACATTCGCCAGAAGATCCTCGCCGCCGTGTGCGGAGTGTCGCTGCTGCTTGTCATCATCGAGTTGGTGCGCCGCCGCAAGTTGCGCGTGGAGTATTCCTGGTTGTGGATCCTCGCCGGCCTGACCATTCTCGTGATCGGGATGAATTACGGCCTCCTGCAATGGATTACCAATTTCATCGGCGCAGGGTTCACGTCGTCGACGCTCTTCTTCTTCGGGATCTTTTTTGTGCTCGCCTTGTGTTTGCAGTTCAGCGTGAAGATTTCCAAGCTGGAAACGCAGGTGAAGAACCTCGCGCAGGAACTCGCCGTCCAACGCCCGCAAACGCAGGATAGTCGCAAGGAAGCCCCGGAAGGCGATCCGGGCGTTTAAGTTCGGGACGGAGCCACCAGGTCCGTCAAGGCGCGTATGGCGTCCGGCCGTTTGGGCCAGCGGCCCTCCCGGTCGAGCAGCACCCCGCGAATGCCGGCAGCCTGCGCGCCATCTACGTCCTCCTCCGGAGAATCGCCCACGTGAACCACATCTTCCGGCGATAGATTCAAGCGGCGGCATGCTTGAACGAAGATGTCAGGATGGGGTTTGCTGAAACCCGATTCGGCGGAGGTGAGGATGAATTCGAATCGGTCGGAAAGGCTGAGCCGTTCGAGCAGCAGCGGAAGCCGCGAATCCCAATTTGAAACGACGGCCAGACGAACGCCGCGCTCGCGCAGATCATCGAGCCCGGGGACTACGTCGTCGTAGACGCGCCACACGTCGGGATCGGCGAAGCGCTTGTAGAGGCTGTCAAAGATTCGGTTGTACTCGGTCCTGAACTCCGCTGACGCGCCCGCGCCGGAGTACACCGCAAGCGCGAACGTGTGCCACCATGAGCGCTCCCCGGCTTCGGAGGTGTGAAAGGGCGAGCCGTTCTCATCGCGATGCCGGTGCGCGCGCCAGTTCACAACGAAACTTTCGTTGAGCGCATTCGCGCACACGTTGAAACCGTAAAGGGCCGCATGATCGGCGTATACGTGGCCGACGGAGGGGTCCACCGTCAGGAGCGTGCCTGCTGCGTCCAGCAACACGGCCTTGAAATCAGGATGGGTTATCATACTTCCAGTCTAACGGACTTGGAGGGGACATTCACCGTCTACAGACCACGCTGCGATGGCACCGGCGCGATGCGCGGCGTCTACGCGCCCTGGATGCGCTTATCGTGGCCGGCCCATTCCTTCTCCCGCAGGACGTACTTCTGAATCTTGCCGGTGCTCGTCTTGGGCAACACGGTGAATTCGATGACGGTGGGGCATTTAAAGTGGGCGATCTCGTTCCGGCAGAAGGCTATGAGATCGTCGGCGGTGACTGCCTTGCCGTCCTTTAACGTGACGAAGGCCTTTGGCGTTTCGCCCCATTTCTCGTGGGGAATGCCGATGACCGCCACTTCTAGCACCGATTTGTGGCGGTACAGAACCTGCTCGACCTCGATGGAGGAGATGTTCTCGCCGCCGCTGATGATCACGTCTTTGCTGCGATCCCGGAGTTCGATGTAACCGTCGGGATGCATGACCGCGATATCGCCGCTGTGAAACCACCCGCCGCGGAAGGCCTCTGCCGTCGCCTCGGGTTCGTTGTAATAACCCTTCATCACCATGTTCCCGCGCATGACCACCTCGCCCATGGTCTTTCCGTCCGCGGGAACGTCATTCATCTGTTCATCAACGACGCGCAGCCCGTCTGCGGCAACATAAGGTACACCCTGGCGCGCGTTGAGTCGCGCCTGCTCATCAGCGAAGAGTTTCTCCCAGGGCTCCTGAGGTGCGCAGATCGTGTAGGGCCCGTACGTTTCGGTGAGTCCGTAGATGTGGATGATCCGTGCTCCGATCTCGTCCATGTGTTCGATGAGTGTGGGGGAGGGCGGTGCACCGCCGGTGGTGACAGTGAGCGGTTGCTCCAGATGGCGCGGCCGATCGGGATGGTTCAAGAGCGAGATGAGGACTACCGGCGCTCCGTTCAAATGCGTTACGCCTTCGTTGTGAATGAGGTCCCACACGTGCGCGGGCTCCACCTTGCGCAGGCACACGTGGGTCCCGCCGATGGCCGTCACGCCCCAGGTAAAGCACCAGCCGTTGCAGTGGAACATGGGCACCGTCCACAGAAAGACCGATGTCGGCGTCATGCCCGTCTCGATGATCTCGCCGAGTCCGTTGATATACGCGCCGCGATGGGAATACATGACGCCCTTGGGCTTGCCGGTCGTGCCGCTGGTGTAATTGATGGAGATGGTCTCCATCTCATCGTCGAGAATCCAGGGCATGACGTCGGGGGAAGCGCTTTCAAGGAAGGCGTCGTAGCGGATCGTGTCGTCCAGGGCCGGATAATCCGTGTCGGTGATGCTGACGATGGTACGGAGATGGGCTAATTCGTCGCGGACGGGAACGATCAGATGATTGAGTTCCGTGTCGAGGAACAACACACTGGCTCCCGAATGATCGAGGATATATGCGATCTCGCGTGGCGAAAGGCGCGTGTTGATGCAGACCAGCACGCCGCCGGCCAGGGGCACCGCGAAGTGGGCGGCCAGCATGGCGGGGATGTTCGGGCAGAGCATGGCGACCCGGTCGCCC
>JAHDWY010000209.1 GCA_023384315.1 Candidatus Hydrogenedentota bacterium
GAGAATCCGAGTATTACGTTGACGGCCAGTGACGAGGACTGGATGAAGATCGTGTCCGGGCAGCTCAGCGGTCAGACGGCATTCCTCACGGGAAAACTGAAGATCAAGGGCGACGTGAGCCTTGCCATGAAGCTCCAGAGTGTGTTCGCCGTCGGTTGATTCGAGCGCATTAGGGGGGTCGCGATGCGGCGGCCCCCTGCGTTTCTTTTCAAGCGCATGTCGATGGACATCGTGCTTGTTCGCTCCTTTCTTGGCGCTGGTTACCTTCCTGATTCTGCCCGGTTGCGGCAGCCCGGCTGCGGTGGAGCATCTGACGTCTCGGGAGTTCTCCTTCCTGACCCGAGATGGCGTCCGCCTGGTGGGAACACTTTATGCTCCTTCCCAGGCAGGTTCGCCGGGGCTGATACTCGTACACGGTGACGACGAGACGCGCGCGAGTTTCGATTCCTTCGCAGGCAAGGCACAACGCGAGGGGTACCACGTGCTGGCCTTTGACCGCCGGGGATACGGCGAGAGCACCAACAGGGTAGCGGGCTCGGTGGACATGAATGGGGCAGGTGCACTGCTCGATCTGGAGGCGGCGCGCCTTGCATTGCTACAGAATGGCGCGGATCCGGACAACCTGGCGGTTATCGGCGCGGAATCGGGCGCCAATCTCGCGTTGAAGTACGCGGGGCCGCAATCGGGTATTCAAGCGGCGGTTCTCCTGACACCCGTACGGAGCCAGGATGGGATCGCGGTTGAGGAATTGCTCCAAGCGTTCGGGGCACGTCCGGTTTTGCTGATGGTATCAACCGATGACGTCCATGGCCTGGCAACGGCTGAGTCGCTGAGGGCACTCGCGCCAGGCCATTGCGAGGTTCGCGAATACCAAGGTTCCGCCGAAGGCACGGAGATATTGGAGGCCGTGTCGACCAGTTCCGGGCAGTTGCTACTGTGGCTTTCCGGCATCATCGGCCCGGAGGCCATCGAACGGAATCGAAGTCTGGATGAGAGCGCGGCGGGATCGGTGCCGACAAATTGACGCGGTTCGCGGCCGCGACTTATACTCATTGTCGACGCGCAACGCGCGGGGGAAACAACGAAACGTCGACGCAGATGGAGCGAATCGTGAGCGAAGAACACCGTCCGGGATATTACAAAGACAAGTCCGGTAAATGGCAGAAAGACCGCCGAAGGAGCCCGGAACGCAGAAAAGGGGGTGGCACGGTCTTTACCCATCACGATCGACGAACGCTGAAACGGCGGAAGACGGACCACGATATTCTCGAACGGGAGACCAAACTCCAGATCGAGGAGGCCCTGGAGGAATTCAGTGCCGAGCACGATGGCCCGGGCGGCGAGTCCACCGAGTAGGTTTGACCGAATCGCATGCGCTACCGCGCTGCGGCGATTGCAGCGTCCGCTTGACGTTTCAACGCTTCGGCCGCCTGAGCCGGTTCCTTCAAACCGTTCATGACTTCTGCCGCGGCGCGCTCGACCAGGGTTCTGACTTCCTGCCAGCCCACAAGATTTGGTTCCGGTCGGGCGTAAGGCAGGCAGTCGAAGGCGGCCCGGTTAAATTCCCACTGCTCGAAGAAGGCCTGCATATCAGGGTGCGACGCTGCTGATTTCCGGATGGGGAGGTAGCCGCTACCCAATGCCCAACGAACCGAAATCTCGGGGGAAGTGAAGTGCTTTATGAACTCCCAGGCAGTCCGCTCGTGCTCCTGGGTGGTCCGAAACACGCAGATGTTTCCGCCGTACAAGACGGTCACGGGCGCCTCCGGGTTTGCTTGAGGAATCATGGCCATGCCCCAGTCATCGGTGTTTGCGCCGAATAAGGCTGCCGTATAGGGACGGTGACTGCTGGATCGGAAAAAAAACGCCGCGCGGTCACGGGCGAATTCTTCCCGATCATCGTAGGTGCCGGGTTGAATTCGATAGGCTAAGTCTTCTTTCGCGAGGGTTGCAAGGAGTTCGAAGAGCCTGATGGTGGGCGGTTGGTCAAACAGGGATTCCGTGTCTCGTACGAGTTCGCCCCCCATGCTATAGATCATCCCGTCGAGGGTGGAGCAATCGATATCCACCGCGTAGGCACTGACGCCGGTGCGCTCTTTAATCTGCCTGCATTGCGCGAGAAACTCGTCCCAAGTTTTCGGCGGCGACTCGATTCCCGCAGCGCGAAGGACACGTTTGTTGAAGTACATCATCAAGACGCTCTTGGTGAATGGGAAGGAGTACATACCGCCGTCCAACTGGGGGTAGATGTTGGACTGGAGCATGCCGGGGAAGAAATCTGCGAGATCTTCCTCGGACATGCCGATTTCGGGATCCTCGATGTAGGGGTCCAGAGGAACGACTGCCCTCGCCCTGGCGTATTCGCTGGTCATGCTTTCGTATCCCACGGCCATAGCGGGCAAAGTGCGGGCTTGAATGCTCACGGAGACTTTCCGGTTAATATCCGTGTAACCGCCGAGATGCTCTACTTTGACGGGCATTCCGTTGCGGGACGAATTGAACTCATCCGCAATCTGCCCGATCAGCTCGGCGGTCTCGAGGGTCTGGCGATCCCACAGCAGCGCGGCGTTCGCGTCGACGGGCCGAAAACCGGTTCCCTCCGTACCCTGCGTATCGGGCGGGCCGCCTGGAACGCCGCAGCCTGTAATCACGACCGCTAAAAGAGTGAAACCTGCGAGCTTTCGGTACATGCGGAAATTTTCCTGGTGTGGTCCGTACGGATAGCCAGCGATGGATTTACCCTTTGATTCCCGCGCTGAGCGAACTTTCAAGGAAATACCGTTGTGCTGCGAAGTATATCGCCACAGTGGGAAGGATGACAATGGCGGACGCACACATGAGGAGGTTGACGCGCACGCCTCCTTCACCCCAGAACACGGTCAGCCCGTATTGAACGACCCGCATGTCTTTGTCGCTCGTGACGATGATGGGCCACATGAGCGCGTTGTAGCTTCCAAGAAACGCGAAGAGCGCAACGGTTACAAGTGTGGGCTTTACCAGCGGCACGGCAACGCGCAGCAAAAACCGGAGGTGGCCGCATCCGTCGATCCGGGCGGCGTCGAAATAGTCCTTTGGCAGGCCTAGAAACGCTTGCCGAACGAGGAAAATGGAGAAAGCGTTTGCGCACCACGGGATGATGAGCGCCGCGTAGGTATTGTACCAACCGAGACCGCGTATGATGAGGAAATTGGGGATCAAGGCAACCTCGAAAGGAATCATCATCGTCGCAAGTACGAGCAAAAAGAGGACATTCTTGGCAGCAAATCGCAGGTTGGCAAAGGCGTAGCCCGCCAAAAGCGATGTCGCGACGACGGAAAGGGTCACGGTAATGGCTACGGCAAAGGTGTTGTAGAAGTAAAGAGCGAATGGCGCAACCTGAAAGGTACGTGTGACATTCTCCCACTGCCATGCGCTCGGCCAAAGGTCGAGGGTCATCGCACCGGCTTCGGAATCCGGCTTGAACGCGGTCACGACCATCCATACGAACGGAAACACGGTGAGGAGCGCGCCCGCGCTGAGAAGACCGTATGCAACCGCGTGCCGCCTCATTCGTAGTGAACCCATCGTCCGAGAACCCGCCACTGAACCAGCGTTAACCCGACGATTGCCACACAAAGACACACGGCGACGGTCGCTCCGTAGCCGTAGTTCTGGCTTTCGTAGAGTTGCGAGTAGATGTAGATGACGAGGTTCTGGGTGTCCGTGCTGCGGGCCGTGTTGGTGAGGGCGTAGAAGCTGTTGAAGGCTTGAAAGGCCTTGATCGCACTCACGATCGCGAGGAAGAACACGGTGGGCGACAGGAGCGGGAGCACCACCCGCGTCATGACCTGCCAGGGCCGGGCCCCGTCTACGATGGCCGCCTCCTCCAGTTCCCGCGGTATCGCCGTCAACCCGGCTAAAAATATGACGACGCCAAACCCGCTCGCATGCCAGATATCAAAGGCGATAATGCAGCAAAGAGCCAGACTGGGACCTACCTCCGGCCCAATCCAGCCGTTGGTCAGCAAATGCAGAACGCCGCGCTGCTCGATGAGCCAGAGTTGGGTGGGAAGCCCGAGCGCTTCCATCAGCGCGTTTACGTAGCCCGAGTGGGGCCGAAGCAAGACGCGCCATACGGTGGCTGCTGCGACGGCTGATGTTACATAAGGCAGGAAGTAGACCGTACGGAAGAAACCGCGGCCCCGGCCGATCCGGAATAGCAGCCACGCAACCCCGAAACTGAGGAGCAGGGTTGCCGGAATGGTGCCGATGGCGTAGTAGATGGTGACCCGAATGCCACCCCAAAACTCGGGATCGTGCCAAGCCCGGACGTAGTTTCCAGGGCCGGCAAAGGCGCCAGCCCGGGTGTCGAAGAGACTGATGTATAGCGCATAGATGAGGGGAGCGAAGCCGAACACAGCGAGGATTCCCAAGCCGGGAAACAGCAGCGTGACGGCCATGGCCGTGTCGCTTTGACGACACCAAACCTGGCGCTCGAATCGACTATCAAGCCGTTCAAGCACGCTGTCGAGTATCGCGACAAGGGGTTGGCGTAATGCGAGTATCGACGCGCTTGCGATGACTATACCCAACAGCCCAAACCACTCATTCACGGGGCGCACTCCCGTGGATGAACGGTTCGATGAACTCCAGCGTGCGCGCCGTAGCGCCCTGGTTGGCAGCAATCGCCTGGCGGGCGCCGGCGACAAGCTTGTTTGTGCGCTCGGGAGAATCCAGGATCTCATGCAACGCGGCGGCGAGGTCATCTGGTTTCGTCACTTGCAGGGCCCCGCCGTATCGCAGAAGTGCTTCCGCCGGGTCCATGAAGTTGCGCATGTACGGCCCAAATACGGTGGGCACACTCAAGGCCGCGGGCTCCAGTGGATTATGGCCATTGACACCGGGATAGAAGCTGCCGCCCACAACCGCAACGTCAGCGAGCGCATAGAACGAAACAAGCTCGCCAACGGTGTCGACGATCAAGACCCGTGAGCCAGGGCCGGTTGGGGCGCGCTGAGACCGAAAACGCACCGGCTCGCTGAAGACTTTGGCGACATCTTCGGTGCGTTCGACGTGGCGCGGGGCCACGACGAGCTGTGCGGCCGGGTATCTTGATCGAACTGAAGCCCAGGTACGCGCGGCTAACTCCTCATCTCCCGGCCGGGTACTGCCGAAGACGATGATGGGCTTTGCCGTGTCGAGGGCGGCGCTTCTGCGGAGCGACAGCTGATCGGCGTCTTCGAATCCGGTGATCAAGCCGTCGAACTTGGTGTTCCCGGTAACCCGGATGTTTGCCTCGGGGACTCCGAGCGCGCGGAAACGCTCGGCGTAGGTAGCGTTTTGCGCGGCCACACCCGAGAGTTGACCCATGACCGGCTTTAACAATGGTCGAAGGCGTCGATAGCGCGGGTAGTGTTTGTCGCTAATCCGGGCGTTCACAACCAGGACCGGAATGTCTCTACGCCGTGCGATACGGATGGCGTTAGGCCAGATCTCGGTTTCCACGAGTATGAGTGCGCGAGGGCGCAGGCGTTCGTAAAATCCATTCACGGATGCGCGTTGATCCACAGGGAACCACGCAGCCGGGGTCTGGGGCAGGAGTTCGGCGATTCGGCGTTGACCGTTGATCGTGGACGATGTGACCACGACGGGTACGGTGGGCCAGCGATCCAGGGACTGTGCGACAAGCCGGCATGCGACAGCAACTTCGCCGACGCTGCAGGCCTGAATACAGACCGGGCGGTCTGGAGCATTGGAGACCTGCGGCCGGAATCGGCCCAGCAACGGCCGCATGGAGGGACGCACGAGCAGCCACCCCGCTATGGGCGGCGCTGAAAGTGTCGTAGCGATATCGTAAATCGCGTAGATCATGTTACGAAAGGAACGGGCGGCCCGTGTTTACTCGGACCGCCCGTGTTGAATTACGAATTGGATGATCAGGCCGCGGCTTCGAAGAAGCGCGCTCCCGTCGGATCGATGATGTCGACGGTCACGAAGATAAGCAGGCTTGACTGCTCGATCTGCGTTGACTTGCCTCGGAAGAAGAACCCGAGCACCGGAATCTCAGATAGGTACGGTACGCGTTCTTGTCCCTTGGTCGTCCGGTCGGTGATGAGACCGCCAAGCACCAGGGTATCGCCGTCACGCACGATGACGTTGGTCCAGATCGACTGCACCGAGGTGCGCGGGAACGCGATCTCGGCTTCGAGCGTGTCGCCGTCGATGATGCTGCGCTGCACGAACCGGTCTTCACCCTGTTGGGTCGTTACCTGCGGGTTCAGCCACAAGCGAACCTGGTTGCCGCCGGTGATCTGAGGCGTCACAGACAGGGTGATTCCGAAGAAGAACTGCGTAAAGAGCAGTTGCTGCTGCGCGCTGGTGGTGGGTGTGCCACCGAAGCCGGCGTCGCTTGTTTGCAGCGTTGAGATGACCTGGGTGTTAAACGTCTGCGTCAAGATATCCGCGATGACCGCCGGTTTGCGGTTCATCGTGGTCACCCGCGGGGCGCTCAACAGTTCGGTGTCGGTCAAGCTGTTCAGGTAATCCATCGTTACACTGAGCGTGTCGCCGTCCGCGTTGTTGAGAATCGTACCCGTAATCGACGAGGTTCCGGCGGGGCCAGGGTTGGCTACCGCCTCGATAATGCTGGATACGACCGTGTTGTCGATGACCTGCGAGCCATCCGGCTTCGAGTAGAACGGGATGTCTTCCAAGGCGCCATCGCCGTCCACGTCGTAGGATCGGGTCGCATCCGCGAGATCCTCGATTTGACGCGGCCGGTTGTTTTGATCGCTCAAAGTCAAGTCCCAGGAGAACCCGATTTTGTCGAGGTCAGTCACACTGATCGTCACGAACTTCGATTCGATGCTGACCTGTTTGGGGGTCACATCGAGATTGGAAATCAGCTCTTCCAAGGTTTCGAGATACGTCGGCGTAGAGTGCACGAGCAATTGGTTGATCGCGGGGTTATAAACCATCCACGACAACACTTCGCCGGTGTACGGTTCAATGACGGGTGGAATCGCGTTCTCCAGGATTGTGAGCACTTCCGCCTGTCCTTGGAAGCCGCCCAGACCAGCCGCGCCGCCAAGTCCCTCGGTCCCTTGCAACCCGCCTTGGCCCGACTGCAATCCGCCACCTGTCGTACCGCCGAATTGGCTGCCTGTGCCGGTAGCGCCCCCTCGCCTTCCACCAGCGGTACCGCCGAGCTGGCCACCGCCGAGCTGACCACCGCCGAGCGACCCGGTCGTCAAACCGGTACCGCTTGTGCTGAGGCCGATCACTGCGGGAGTTTCACCAACCGCCAAATCACTGATGCTGCCGAAAAGATCGGATATGTTGGAGAATTGGGCACCGCCGCCGCCCCCGCCGAAGCCGCCGCCGCCCCCGCCGAAGCCGCCGCCGCCGCCGCCGAAGCCGCCCCCGCCGAAGTTACCGCCGCCTCCGCCGAAGTTGCCGCCGCCTCCGCCGAAGTTGCCGCCGCCTCCGC
>JAHDWY010000210.1 GCA_023384315.1 Candidatus Hydrogenedentota bacterium
GCAGCAGGGGCGCGGTCCACTGCTGCGGATCGGCGCTGCATCGATCCACGTTGAACACGCCGAAGGACAGGCTGTCGTGATTGCCGAACACGGTGTACCACGGAATGCCGGGGTCGAGTCCCTCCGCCTGAAAACCGAGTTTAGGATTCTCTTCCGGCGCCTGCATGCGGAGTTCGCCGTCCGATTCGCCTGAATCCGGCACGACCCATTGTCCGTCCATGGTATCGATGAACCAGCGCAGTTCGTTGTGCTGGGAGCCGTCCGTCAAATCGCCCGTGGCGAGAACGAAATCGATGGGATGGGCGGGCGCGCTCTTGACGGTATGGATATCGTTAATCACACCCAAGGTGGCGTCCAGCGTTTGCAGGCCGTAGGCCTCCTGGGGACGCCACGCGTATTCGGTCAGTGCGGCAAACCGGAGGGCTCGATTGGGGCTTTCCTCGTCGACGATTTGCGTGTCGGAGATGTGCGCGATGCGAAGCCAATGGACGCCGCCCTCGCCCGGAGCGATCGGATCGGATGCCGGTTGCGGACATCCGGCGATCGCCAACGAAAGGATCAACGGCTGCATGAGAAGTGCCGCGCGCACAGCGCCCAGTTGTCGTGTCTTCATTGTTTCCTTCGTCCCAGAACAATTCGTAGTATGATGGAGCATCGGCCAAATGGCGCATGCGGGGCAATTCCCGATCCGCCTAGGCGCAAGCGTCACAACCTGGGTAAGAGCATAGCAGAATTCCCGTGCCAATCGGATGGTTGGGAAATCCACAAGGAGGCGAGATGGTAAACGTTGTGTGGGATGAGGACACGTGTTTTGAGAGCGGCGACTGTTGCAGCCTGCTTCCCAAGGTGTTCCGGTTTGAAGACGACAAACTCGTAATCGACACGTCGGGCGCGTCGGAAGAGGCCATCCGCGACGCGGTGTCACGCTGCCCCTCGGGAGCCCTGCGGATTGAGGAGTAGCGCCGTCCCAGAACATGTGGCGCAGACGCCTCGCCTGCCTCTTCGATTCGGGTGACTACTTCGGAAGAATCAGTCCCGCGGACGGGAAGGTCGTCCGTCCGCGGGAACGAGCAAGGGGAGGGAGAGAGGTTAGGGTTATGCCACGGTCGTCCGTTTCTTGACGATCAGGGTGTACACGTTACCTTCGCTTGCTAAGGTGAGGGAGTCGAGGTCGATCGGGTCGTTCAGCGCAACCGACCAGTCGAACGGCTGGCTGGCGTCCGGTTGCCGGAGGTGTTCCGATGCGGCGCCATTCAAATGAACGGTCTGATTTTTTACCTCGGCTGTCAAATGCGCGATGTCCACGCTGCCAAAATCCACTTCCACACTATAAGTATCTGCCGTTTCCGCCAGCGCTACGCGGGGCAGACGCAGCGCGGCCGGCTTCGGCGACTCTACGCTTCGCTCGGGCGCAGGCGAGGTCACACCGGATGCATCGTCGTATGACTTCGCCAACTGCTTCGTCATGTCGAGCAGTTGCTGCACGGTTCCGCTCGAACCCGGGCCGAGGAGGCCTTCGAGGTTCTTGATCGACTCGTCCAGATTGGGCTGGGTAACGGACGCGCCCGCCTCGCCCACGGGCACTTGGGAATCGGGTAAGGCAGCGTTCAGGTCGAGTAGCGCATTCAGTTCCGGCGATTCCGACAGCTCGCCGTACACGCCGTTTAACGCGGTCATAACCCGCTGCTGCACGTAGAATAAATGCGCCGCCTGCGTGGCCACGAAGGCAAACGTCAGTGCGACAAGCACTGTCAGCCAAGGGCGGTGCTTTCGTTTCTCTTCACTCATGGCTTGATTCCTTTCCGCGCCACGCGGGCGCGCCGCAAAGGAGAGAGCAATCCCCATACCACGTTCAAATACAGTCCGGGCAATTTGGCAAGTAATTGATCGGCAGCGGGTTGTCGTACGGCGCGCCAGGATCATTCCGGCCGGGCAAACCTCATTCGAGTTCCGATGCTGAAATGAACCTGATTTGCGGTGTCCTCGTGTCCTCTGGCACTGTCCTTTACTCGGGGCATACATATGAATGGAGAGGAACAAAGGCATGACCCTGCGCACACGACTGACGCTGATTGTTCTCACGGCATTTTCTGTCATGGTTACAGAAGCCGCGCCCATCGACGAATTGATCGCGCGAGCAGGCAACGCCGCCACCGACGACGAGCGCCTGGCGATCTTGCAGGAGCTTCGAGAGCGTGCCGATCTTGAACCGGATATGGCGCAAGACGTGGACCGGCTAACAGTCGAAGTTGATCGCTGGATGAATGACCCGCGCCTGGAGTATTTCGGCAGCAGCATCCTGAAAACAGACCAGTACGATTTCGGCATCGCCGAAGACTCGCCGCTCTTCCCCATCACGGAACTCTACCGCGCGCGTATGATGACCTGGGTCACCCTGGAGTTTGGAGGACTGTGGAGCAACGCGGAGTCGAAGCGGAAACAGTTCGACAAGATTCGCCCCTTATTCGAATCCCTGTCGCAGCAGTTCCCCGACAACCCCTTGATCAAGATGTACCTCGGCACGCCCATCCCCGCGGAGCCCGTGTATGAGCCCGATCCCGATGCGCCTGCCTGGGCGAACGCCCAGCGCGAAAGCCTTGAGCGCATGACCGACATCCTCCACTGGTGGGTCGACCACCGCTTACGGCCGGACGGCCAGTACGGCGGCGGCTGGGGCGATGATTGCGAGATGTGGCGCATCTGGATTCCCGTGCTGATCGGGTTTGACGATCCCAAAATTGGCGACGCGCAGGAAAGGTTTTCGAGCGCGTTGATGGCGCAATCGCACATGAGCGAGGGGTACACGAGCCACGTCTACGACGTGGAGCACACCGCCGAGGACTCGGCAGACGCGCTGACGCCCATGATGCTGTTGCAGCCGGAGAACCCTCTCTGGCGGGACAAAGCGATGCGCCTGGCGGAATTGATGCGGGACTTGTGGAGCGGCGTCAACGAGCGCGGTCAGCTACAGTTCAAGAGCATCTACTTCAGCTCGAAGGAAGTCGACCTGACGCCGAAACGCGCCTGCGATACCGTGTACCATCCGCGCGCGGTGCAGCCCGCGCTCCTGCTTTGGCAACGAACGGGCGACGAGCAACTGGGGTCGTTGTTTTCTTCCTGGATGGACACGTGGGTCGAGGCGACCGCGCGCGCCGAACGCGGCAAGCCTGCCGGGATCATCCCGAGTGCGATTCACTGGCCCGATGGCTCGATCGGCGGCGTCGGCGAAAATTGGTGGGACCCGGAAGGCCACAGCAGCGACCCCTTGTACGTGTGGCCAAGCGCCATGTCGCTCATGACCCAGTCGCTCTTGCTGGCACACCACATGACCGGCGATCCCAAGTATTTGGAGCCACTACGATCCATGGCCGACGCGCGGCTCCGGTTCCTCAAGGACCGTCCCGCGGAAATCTCAACTGGGAGTGAAGCCTGGTGCGCCGAGCGGCTTGGTAGCCTCACGGGCGTGCTGGCGAAGTACCGCTTTCTTACGGGCAACGGAGATTTTGACGAACTGCTCCGGCGCGATAGCAGCGCCTATGTGAAGAACCGCCTCAATGGAGACCTGGAGACGTTGGCGAAGGCATTGGAACAGACTGCCGCGGGGCTGCGAATCAATTTCCCGGGTTTCACCAGCGAGGTTCGTTACACCGATCGGGTAATGCGGTTTCCCTCCATCTTTGGTGTAAACGGCATGTTCCCCGATGGCAAACCGGGCATCAACACACCCGACATACTGCTACTGTACGCGACCGTCAGCGGAGACCCGGACCATCCCCAGGTGTTTCCCTTCAATGCAGTCCGTTGGCTCACGCCGGCGCGTGAAATCGCCGCGCTGGTTGCCGACGCAAAGCCCGATCGATTTGAAGCAATGCTCTACCACTTCGGTGATGAACCGCGCGGCATGGCCGCACAATTCTACCTGCTCAAGCCGGGCGCCTACTCGTTGCGCATCACCTCTGGAGATGAACGGATAGAGTTTGAGTCGAGATTCAATGTGACGGGATCCGGTTCGACCGCGTCCTTCACGCTTCCAGCAGGCACGACATGCACGATGGTGATTGAGCCGGAGAAGTAGCCGTCCGGGAAGTCCCACTGGGAGCGCTGGGCACCAGCCCGGCGAGTTTCGGAGCGGACAACGACCTCGAACCAACGAATATTCCGTACGAAGCGGTGCGCACGCTCCGAAGTCGCCATGCTGGAGCATGGCGCGCCCAGTGGCAGCACAAAACGGCCCGGCAACGACTTCGATACCGGGCCGTTGTAAAGAAAGCGCGGAAGGTGCGACTTATACCGCCAGCTCCTGGATCTTCTTGAGGATATCGTCCGGCGCGAGGCCTTGGTATGGCACATGTTCCGGAATGCCACCGTTACCCGGCCGCACGACGCCCATGTAGTCGTAACTGGGCGAGTGCCCCGCGTCGAGCAGCCAGCTTCCGAAGCGGGAACCCAAGCCGGTCTGGCGGTTCTGCCCTTCCACGACCAGCACGAAATGGGTCGAGCCAATCCGATCGATGCAAACGGGATCGGGAAGATTCAGTGTGGGCTTGTTGATCAGCCCCACATCGATACCGAGATCCCGCGCGCGTTCAACCGCGTCGAGCGCCCGGTAGAGCATTTCGCCATAGGACACGACGTAGCCCTGAGAGCCCTCGCGAATAACTTCGTCCTTGCCTGGCACAAATTTGTAGCCGTTCTCTTCGGCAAAGAACTTGGACCGGTTGCCCCGCAGGATGAAGGGGGTCTTCGACCGGTTCGTGAAAACGAACCGGACACCTGGATCGTCCCAGATGGTTTCGACCATCGCCTTTAATTGCAGCGCATCGGCAGGGAAGTACAGGCGCGTGTGGTCGTCCATCTCTTCGAGGCCGCCATTGGCGAAGAACACGTTAATGCCGTAGTGGCAGGTGTTGTCCGCGATCTCGTCGACACCCGCGTGCGAGAAATGGCAGATGACGTTCGCCTCGTTCAGCCGCGCCATGGTGATTTCGGAAACGACCATTTCGAGGAAGGCGGAGAAGGTGCTGAAAATGCCCTGCTTGCCCTTCGTAAAGCCGAATCCCGCTGCCGCGGAGAAGTTACCGCGCTCCTGGACGCCGCCGTTGACACAGACTTCGGGATGCTCCTTGCGAATCGTGTTAAGCCCGGTAGAACCTTCGAGGTCGCTGTCGACGACCAACACGCTCGCCACCCGCTCTTCCTCGGACATGCGGTCCAGGATGCCGTTGACGATTTTGCCGAACTCCGAGCGGTTGCTCGCCATTTCTTCTGTGGACCCCTTGAACGACACCTTCGTCTTGGGCACCGAGACGTTGTTAAGGTATTCGACTGCCCCGGACAGCCCGCGGGCTGTGAGATACTCGACCGCAGGGTCTTTCTTGATAACGTCGTGACCCGCATGGTTCCCTTCGATGCCGGGAACGCCGGGCGCCATGACCCGTTTGTTGACGACGGCTACCGGGCCTTCGGTGACCACGGCTTTCTGCATGCGCGCAAACAGCTTCACAATGTCTTCGCCGTCGCCCGTATCCACGGCCAGACCGTGTCCCTCCAGGGTGCGCGATACATCGTACCCGGGTAAATAATCGGACGGGTGACCCGAAATGGTGACGTTGTTATCGTCGACAACAACCTTAACGTTGAGATTCTGCGCCACGGCGAACCGGGCCGCTTCCGCATCATTGCCTTCCTGCTGCGAGCCGTCGCTGCCAAACAGGAAAACGACTTTGCCGGGATTGGCTTTCGCAACGCCGTTGACGAAAGGCCACATGTGACCCAATCGCCCCGAGCTGAACTTGATGCCCAAATCCGGGTCCAATTCCGGGTGGCCGAAGAGACCGTGTCCGTACTCCCGGTAGTGAAGCAGTTTTTCGAAGGGAATATCGCCGTTGAACGCAGCCAGCGCATACTGAATCGCCACGCGATGGCCCGCCTCATCGAAGCATACCGGGTAGACCGCGTCGCTCCCCCGCATAAAAGCGTCCGCGATGACGACTTCCGGAACGATACTGTACGCGCCGCCCGTGTGCCCGGCCAAACCCTTGATGCCCGCGACTGCCGTAAAGAAGATGATCGTGTCACGGTAAAGTTGAATGTTGGCCTTTAAATGCTCTAATTGCTCTTCCGATAATTCCGCCTTCGACGGATCGAGTGAGAGCGGTTTATAGGAACTAACGTCAATGGGAAAACTCATGGTACGTACCCCTTCCGTATGGATTGCAAAACATCGGGTACGGTAGCACAGGGATGTGGAATGGCGCAACCGATGGGCTTGGCCAACGCGTTCGGCCATCTGCTGATTTTGGTGGAATAGGGTTGCGCTGTACGCAATGTGTTACACAACTCGTCTGACACCAGGTTTTCCTGATCTCGACAGGGATAAGGCAGCCGAAGCCCGAAGGCGCTCAGAAGAAAACTGCGAGCCGGAAGCAATAGGCGGCAACCCTGCAAACGTGGTCTTCGGGTCGCTTGGAGAGCGGTTCTCCTCGCAGCATCCGCCGAGTTCCATCGCGAAGCGGCCAGCGATTCGAGCCTACCTTGACGACACCCACTCCGGAATTTCATCGAGCCGCACACAGGCCGCGGCCTGGCCACGTCCCGCGTCGAGCAGGGGCGGCACGGCTGTTTTGCATTTCTCTTCCGCGTAAGGGCAGCGGGGATGAAACGCACAGCCTGAGGGAGGATTCATGGGCGATGGCGGATCGCCGCGAAGGAGGATCTCGCGCCGGTCGCGCTTGTGATGCGGCTCCGGTTTGGGGATGGCGCTGATGAGGGCGCGCGTGTAGGGGTGCGCGGGGCTGCGGTAGACCTGTTCGGCGGAGCCCAACTCGACGATGCGACCGAGATACATGACGGCGATGCGGTCGGAGAGATGGTGTACCACCGAGAGATCGTGTGAAATTAAAACGAGCGTCAACCCTTCCTCACGACAGAGTTGTCCGATCAGGTTCAGGATCTGCGCCTGCACGGAAACGTCAAGCGCCGAGACCGGTTCATCGGCGATGATGAGGCGCGGCTCCAGCGCGAGCGCGCGGGCGATGGCAATGCGCTGGCGTTGTCCGCCGGAGAACTCGTGGGGGTATTTGCGCGCATACCGCGCGGCAAGGCCGACGCGTTCCATCAAACTCGAAACTCGCGCGGATACGTCCCGGCGCGGCACGATTCGATGGACGATGAGTGGTTCCGCCAGGGCATCTTGTATGGTCATGCGTGGATTTAGCGAGGCATACGGATCCTGAAAGATCATTTGGATGCGTTTGCGCGCATCCCGCAACTCGGACCGCGATAACCGGTTTAGTTCCCGGCCTTCGAAGATGACGCGGCCGCGCGTGATGGGTGCAGCCTGCAGAATTGTCCGCGCGAGCGTCGATTTGCCGCAGCCGGACTCGCCAACCAGTCCCAAGACCTCGCCCTGCTGAACGCTGAGCGACACGCCTTCCACGGCTTTGACC
>JAHDWY010000211.1 GCA_023384315.1 Candidatus Hydrogenedentota bacterium
ATCGTTCCGAAACCCTGAATTGAAGGTATACCAACGGTAGCGATGGAACATGACGGGGTACATAAATTTCACGTAGCTCCTTTAGTCACTAGCTGGGTGAGAAGCAAGTCTTTCTATTCCAAGGTAACTGTTGCTATTTCAAATGGTGCTCACATGCCTCGTGCCAAATTGACCAAGCAGCTTCGCGAGCTTCGACGCCATACCCATGAACATCATCTGGCATCAAGCGGATCTCTGTGCCAACGTCGCGAGAGCATACTTCCGCGAGTCTTTCGTCCACCCGGCCCCCGTTGTGCATTAGGCAGTTGCGCATGCGGGAGGCTACGACGATTTCCGGGTTGTCCGGCCAGTTGATATGCAACTTCTCCCTGAAGAACTCTTGAATGTCCTCTACCGATCTGTACAGGGCGGATCGTACGACTTGAGATGCCATGTGGCTAACGATCGCGTCTTTCGAATCGAAGTTGAGCACTTCTTTATATGTGAGGTTCCTATCCTTTGGGAGAAGCTCGGGCCGGGCGAGGTAAATGGCCCGAGCAATATCAGCCAGAAAGGCCTCAAAGTACGCGTAGCCCAGTAGAAACGCGGCGTTACTCAAGGTATAACGGTACGCATCGAACGTGTCTGGGAGGCTGGGGTCCTGACTGCTGGGAAACCAGATCTCTTCATGCGACTTGATTGTCGCGAACACCTCCTCATGGGACGCGGCCAGCAATACGACCAATCCGTCAAGCTGACAGACTAACTGTTGGAGACGATCCATTTACCATTCCCTTCCCAAGTTCCCGAGTTCAATGGGGTATTGTAGCAGTTTAGAGTATCCGTATAGAATTCTTCGTTCTGTGCTGTCTGATACTACCGTTTTATTTTGCAACACTGGCTTGTCCCATTAATAATCAGACAATTCGTGTCTCATGATATCTGGAATCGGTCCAATACGGGCGACGCAGTCCTAACATATGTATTTACAGAGACTTAACTTAAACCCGTTAGCCCGGTTTCCGATCAGCATCCCTTGGCACACCCCTTGCATCTGCCTTACCCGACGGGCGTGGACTGCTCGTGAAACTACGCAGAAATCCTGTCCGCCGCGCGGCCCCGTTTGGGCCTGCTGGCTGGGCTGGGAAGGAGGTTTGGTTGATATGGGTAAGGTAATTGGAATTGACCTGGGCACGACGAATTCGTGTGTGGCGGTCATGGAAGGCGGGGAGCCGGAGGTGATTGCGAACACGGAAGGCAACCGGACGACGCCGTCGGTGGTGGCGTTTACGAAGGACGGGGAACGGTTGGTGGGGGCCGCGGCGAAGCGGCAGGCCATCACGAACCCGGCCAACACGGTGTTCTCTATCAAGCGGTTTATGGGCCGTCGCCACGGCGAGGTGTCGGCGGAAGAGAAGCTGGTGCCGTACAAGGTCACCGGCGCGAAGGATGGCGACTGCCAGATCGAAGTGCAGGGCAAGACGCACCGTCCGCCGGAGATCTCCGCGATGATCCTGCAGAAGATGAAGGAGACGGCGGAATCGTATCTCGGCGAGAAGGTGACCCAGGCGGTCATCACGGTGCCGGCGTATTTTAACGATGCGCAGCGCCAGGCCACGAAGGACGCGGGCAAGATCGCGGGGCTGGAAGTGCTCCGGATCATCAACGAACCCACGGCGGCCGCGTTGGCCTATGGGTTGGACAAGAAGAAGAACGAGAAAGTCGCGGTGTACGACCTTGGCGGTGGTACCTTCGACATTTCGATCCTGTCCATCGGCGATGACAGCTTCGAAGTGTTGAGCACCAACGGGGACACGCACCTTGGCGGTGACGACTTCGACCAGCGGATCATCGATTGGCTGGCGGATACGTTCAAGAAAGAGCAGGGCATCGACCTGCGCAAGGACCCGATGGCGCTCCAGCGTTTGAAGGAAGCGGCCGAGAAGGCCAAGTGCGAACTGTCGAGCAGCATGCAGACCGACGTGAACCTGCCGTTCATCACGGCCGACGCGTCGGGTCCGAAGCACCTGAACGTGAACCTCACGCGGGCCAAGCTGGAACAGCTCTGCGAAGACCTGCTGCAGCGGACGAAGAACCCGTGCCTGCGCGCGTTGGAAGACGCGGGCGTGAAGGCGTCGGAAATTGATGAGGTCATCCTGGTCGGTGGTATGACGCGCATGCCGGCGGTCGGCGCCATCGTGAAAGACCTCTTCGGTAAAGAGCCGCACCGGGGCGTGAACCCGGACGAAGTCGTTGCCGTGGGCGCGGCGATCCAGGCGGGCGTGTTGTCCGGCGATGTGAAAGACGTGCTGTTGCTCGACGTGACGCCGTTGTCGCTGGGTATCGAGACCCTCGGCGGTGTGACGACGAAGCTCATCGAGCGGAACACGACGATCCCGGTGACGAAGCGGCAGGTCTTCTCGACGGCCGCGGACAACCAGACGGCGGTGACGGTTGTGGTACTCCAGGGTGAGCGTGAGATGGCGCGCGACAACCGCGTGCTGGGACGCTTCAACCTGGAAGGCATTCCGCCTGCGCCGCGGGGGCTGCCGCAGATCGAGGTCGCCTTCGACATCGACGCGAACGGCATCGTCCACGTGTCCGCGAAGGACCTCGGCACAGGCAAGGAACAGAAGATCCGCATCGAATCGTCGAGCGGCCTGTCCGAAGCCGACATCGACCGCATGGTGAAAGACGCGGAGTCCCACGCCGAGGAGGACAAGAAGCGGCGCAAGGAAATCGAAGTGCGTAATAACGCCGATGCGTTGCTCTACAGCACCGAGAAGACCTTGAGCGAACACGGCGGCAAGGTGAGCGCCGAGGACAAGGCGAACATCGAGTCGGCGGTAAACGAACTGCGCGAAGCCCTGAAGGGCGACAATGTCAGCCGCATCGAATCGGCGGCGGAGAAGGTGACCACGGCGTCGCACAAGCTGGCGGAGGCCATGTACCAGCAGGCCACCGCGCAGCAGGCGCAGCCGGGACCGGAGACGGTCCACGAGCCGCAGGGCGACGCAGGCTCATACGACGCGGATTTCACGGTCGTCGATGATGAGAAGAAGAAGGACGATAGCGCGGCGTAGGTGAAGAATTGCGGACTGCGGATTTCGGAATGCGGATTGGAAGAGGGACCGGAGGCTGGAGGAGGAGGGATTGCGGATTGCGGATTGTGGATTGGAAGAAAGGCTGGAGACCGGAGGCTGGAGGAGGGATTGCGGATTGCGGATTGTGGATTGAAAGAAGGACCGGAGGCTGGAGAAAGAGCTTCGGTCTCCGGTCTCGCGGATGCCGTACGCAGTGACTCTTCCGTGTGGACTGAAGATGGGTCCCCGCCTTCGCGGGGATGACGGTTTGGGCCGCGGTTAGGCTTTACGTCCGTCTGTCAAAGGCACGTGAGTGTTTCGTAGCCTGGCCCGCACGTGTTGTGTGGACCGGCAAACGTCCGTGAGTGTCCGTGACGGTCCGTGTGAATTCCTCCGGCCTCCGGACTACAGACTACAGACTACAGACTACAGACTGAAAACGCGAAAGGTTTCAACCATGGCTACGGTACAACAGAACGATCTCTATGAAATCCTCGGCGTTTCCAAGGATGCGCCGCAGGACGAGGTCCGCCGTGCCTACTTGAAGCTGGCGAAGCAGTATCACCCGGACAAAACCGGTGGCAATAAGGCGGCGGAAGACAAACTGAAAGAGATCAACGCGGCCTACGACACGCTGAAGAGTCCCGAGAAGCGCAAGAAATACGATGAAGAGCGCGAGGCCCGGTCCGCATTTGGCGGTTTCGGTAGCGGCGGTGGTTTCTCCGGGAACTACCAGGACTTCTCCGGCGCGGGCGGATTTGGCGGGTTCGAAGACCTGTTTTCAACCATGTTCGGCCAGGGCGGTGCGCATGCGGCGCGTCGTCCTGCCGTGCGGCCTGGCAACGATCTCGAGATGGCCGTGCAGGTCGACCTGCACGACGTGGCCAACGGCGCGAAGAAGACGTTGCGCTTCAAACGCTGGGACCGTTGCGCGGATTGCAACGGTAGCGGCGCGGAACCCGGCACGCAACCGCAGACCTGCCCGGACTGCCAAGGCTCCGGCATGGTGACGCATACGAAAGGCGCGTTCAGCATGTCGCGGACGTGTCCGAAGTGTCAGGGGCAGGGCACCTTCATCGGGGTGCCGTGCAAAGCCTGCGCGGGCCGTGGCCGGCAAAAGGTTGATCGCACCGTGCAGGTGACGATCCCGCAGGGCGTCGAGACGGGCACGCGGTTGCGCGTTCCGGGCGAAGGGGAAGCGGGCGATCCCGGCGCGCCGAATGGCGACTTGTACGTCCAGGTTGCGGTGCGCCCTCACGAACTGTTTGAACGCGACGGTGCGGATCTGATCTGCGAAGTACCGATTTCGTTTCCGCAGGCCGCCCTTGGCGCGACGGTGCAGGTGCCCACGCTAGATGGCAAGGCGAACCTGCGAGTACCCGAAGGCACCCAGTCCGGCGCCATGTTGCGAATGAAAGGGCTTGGCCTGCCGAAATTCGCCGGCGGCGGCAAGGGCGATCAGTACATCCGGATCAACGTGGAAGTGCCGAAACGGCTGAACAACGAGCAACGGGAGATCCTCGAGAAGCTCTATGGCATCGACAATCCTGACGGCTATCCCAAACGCCGGAGGTTCGAGGAACTCGTCAGCCGCTACGCGTCGACCGTCCTGTGGGCGGTCGGTCTTGGGGCGCTGGCCACCTGGTTGAGCTAAGCGATGTAGCGCAGGCGTCCTCGCCTGCACGCTTGCGAACTGCAAATCGAACTACCGAGAAGTCTCATTGCAACGACCATGCCGCTTGCAGCCGGGGACGCCTGCGCTACATGCAATGGAGGTTCTACCGTTGTGGTCCCGAACCGGGTTTCGGGAGACTCGGACGCGGAAACTCGCCGTTCACGGCTTGCTGAATAACGGTCTGCACCGCCGGGTCAGGCTCGTAAGGTGCTGTGCGTTTCAGCGCTTCCTTTGCTTCGTCCATTTCGAAATGCCCTAAAGACGTGGCGGCAACTTTACGCAGCGTCGGGTTGGTGTCCGTTCGGAGGATTGTCTCGAGGTATGGAATGATGCGCTCGTCCTCGAACATGGCAACCACGTAGCAGCATTGAAACCGCTGCTGGAAAGGAGCGGTTCGGTCCTGCGCGATCTCCAAAGCGCGCGCTATGATCTGTTCGCGGTCGCTTCCCCGCGCCCATGACGCCTTCAGTTGGATGGCGTGCAACCCGGCGAATTGGTGGTACCCCTCCTCCGGCTCCGCCATTCGCGTGAAGAAATACGACGTCGCGTGGTCCAGAATGAATCGTTCGCTGTACATGCCAGCGGGGGCTGCATTCGCTTCATTGTTGCCGGCCACGGTTAACTTGGGCTCCTCGAACCGGATTTCGCCGCGCCCGTCGAGGAGGACGCCGTAGGTCAATTCATGCGCTTCCGGCGGCACGTCCATCGTGATGCGGTAGCGTTCCGCCGCATGGGTTCCGGTCACGGGACGATCCTGCATGTTGTCGAATCGCAGGACTTGGTGTTCCGCGTCGTCAATCCGAAGCCAAAGTCCCGCCCAGCCCGTGGTCTCGTCTGTGGACAACGTTGTTTGGAGCGAGACCGGATAACCACGATAGCTGCCGGCAGGTACCGTGCGCATGATGTTGACGAATCCTGTCGGCGTGGCCGCGGTGGATCGCATATACATGACGTCCCGGGCAAATTGCGGATGATTACGCTCGGTTCCGACTTCGTACTGTTCCTGGGCCGTTCCGCCGACGGCCCAGCCCCGAAAGACCTCATGCGGGTAGACGGCCAGGTCAGTCGTGATTCGGCTTGTGGGAGCGGGCTTGTCACCGCTGTCGAATGGACGCGTCTGTCGAGCCAGGAAGTATGCCCAGATGGGAAGCGTGAGGAGTGCAACACCGGTCAGAAGTGCGGCGGAGATTCCCAGCCATTTCCATGGAATCTCCTTTTCGGGCGAGGATGGCGGGATGTTCAGATACGGAGCAGCCCAAGGGTCTTCCGAGGCGGGGGCGTTGCCGAGATCCGAATGGGCCGTCGCCACGTCTTCCGGCGAGCCCAGAGTGCCGAGCATGCGCTTCACATCCGGCACAGTGACCAGGGCGCCTGTCTGGGCGTCGGCCATTTGCAGGATGTGCGCTTCCAGATCCTGCACGACCTCGGTTTTGTCAGCCCCCTGACCCGCCAGGAGCGCTTCCACTTGCTGGAGGTATCCGCGAAGGTACGTTTCCGCTTCGTCGGTCCACTTTTTCGTCTCGGTGTTCATCGGACCTGCTCTCCCCGTTGCGGAGGCCGGAGATGCCCCGCGCCAGTTCATCCCAATGACCGTTCATCATTTCGCAGCACTTCACCCCGTTCGGCGTCAGGCCGTAATACTTGCGCGCGGGGCCGTTGGGGGATTCTTCGAGGCGCGCGCGGAGGAGTCCCGCTTTGCGCATGCGGGATAAGAGGGGATAGATGGAACCTTCGGCGATGCCCAGTCCGCGCATGTCGGTCAGGCGCCGCACCAGGTCATACCCGTAGACCTCGCCCTGGGCGACCATGTTGAGCACGCAGAGTTCGAGCAATCCGCGGCGGATCTGGGTCGCCCAGTTGTCTACGTTGAAGTCGTCTTGTTGCGGCATGGATTACTCCCGGCGGCCTTCCGGCGCATCTATAGAATACCATAAGCTAGCATTTGTTACAAGGTAGTTGTTGCACTTCCGGGAAATAGCTGTCGCATGTTCGTAAAATGCTTTCAATTAAATACTTACGCATCATAGTTGCTCCGCGTAACTCGCGAGGGAAGAAGTCGGTGCGTCTTAGGTAGCCGAGAAGAGGCGGGGGGCAAAGCTGCCCCAAGGGGCCGCAGTCCATAGGGCGCACTTGTGTCATTTGGAGCCTTCGGATACCGTACGAAATGGAATGGGAGGGGTAAACCATGTCTACGGTGCGATTCGTGTTGCTGGCAGTGCTGTGTACGCCGACTGTCCTCGCGATTCAAGGATCTTCCGCGCCTCGGTCTGATGGTGAGAGTTTGCACGTGGACTTCGAGCAGTACGCGGATGGTTGGGTGGGACCCGTGAACGCGGGGGTACGTTGGCTCGGCGATCCGTTTACGGATACCAAGCAGAACGTGGTCGATGTGTTGCGCGAACGCGATGCCGCATTTGCAGGCGAGCGGAGTGCGTACGTGTTTACTTCTTCCCCCGATGAACGGGGACGTGTCATTTTCCAGCGGACCTATGATGCGCCGGAGTTTGATGACGAAATCGTGGAGTTTGTATTCCGTCCCTCGCGCGAAGCCGCTGCCGACTTGGAAGAGTTTGAGATTTGGACCGGTCTCGGGTATGCATCCGGCAAGGTGGGCGTCCAACTCGTCGCGAATGGCGACGCCGCGTCGGGCACCTATGCGATCGATGTGATTTCCACGGAACGCCACGAAGGGGTTTTGTCC
>JAHDWY010000212.1 GCA_023384315.1 Candidatus Hydrogenedentota bacterium
ACATCGTCTTCGGAAAGTACCTCGCGTCCCTCGCCATCGTGGGCGTGTTGATGGTCATCGTTGGCGTCCATCTGGTCATCATCGCCCAGTACACCGACGTCGAACCGGCCGTCCTTGTTTTCGGCTTGGTTACCGTCTTCCTGATGAGCGCGGCGTTTATGAGTTTGGGTCTGTTCGTATCCGCCATGACCGCAAGCCAGATTACCGCCGGTATCCTGACCTTCGGCATCTGGTTTGTGCTCTATATCCTCGGCACCTACGGCTCGGATATGCCCGAGCAGATTACCGTGCCCGCCCAATGGGCCGGAACCATCGAGTCGGTCGCCCGTTTCGCCTACGGGATATTCCGGCAACTGGTCGTCGAACTGCCCCTGGACGGACACGCCGAGGAAATGGCGCAAGGCATCGTGCAACCCGCCGATATTGCGTACTACGTTCTTTTGGCGAGCTTCTTTCTCTTCTTGACCTTTCGCGCGCTCGAGTCGCGCAAATGGAGGGCGTGAGGTATGAAGGTATTGCGCCTCCTTTTTGGTGCCCTCGCGATTGTGTTTATCGCCATCGCACTGAATATCCTCGCGGTTCGCCGCGATCTATTCGATGCTTCCGTGATGATCGCGGGTGGAATCGGTCTTGCCGCGGGCCTGCTGTGGCTGGTGCTGACACTCATCCTTATGGCGGGTTCTACTGCGCGCCGGCGAAACCTTGCCGGATTGTCCAGCGTGTTGGGTTCGCTGATCTTCCTGGCGATTTGCATCGTGTTATACGCCTTGGCGCGCCGCTGGGATCAGTCCTGGGATCTTACCCAGGAGGGCCGCCAGGAACTCGCGCCGCAGACCATTCAGGTCCTGGAGAACCTGGAAGACGACGTGCTTGTGCTCGGGCTGTTTACCAACACCGGCGCGCGGGAAATCGATGTCGCCGAAGAGAAGACACGCATCTTTCTGGAGCGGTGTCAGCAATACACGCCGTATCTCAAGGTCGAGTTCATCGATCCCCAAAAAGAACTCGCGCGCTTGAAAGCCATGAACCTGACCTTTGCCGACCCGCAGGGGACCGTCGTTATCAGGAAGGACACCAAAGAGGCCAATCCACCCCAACGGACAATCCCGTTTACCGGCCCCCAGCCGCGGCTCGAGGAGCGGGAGTTCACGAATGCGCTTATCAACGTCGTTCAGGATACGAAACCGACGATTGGGTTTCTGATTGGCCATGGCGAAAAGGACATCACCAAGCCCGAATCGGCCAACATGAAGCAGTTCCTCGAATCGGAAGGCTACGCCGTCGCGTCGGCGGTGATCGATGTTTCGCAGGGGACGGTCTCCGGCGATCACGCCATTCTGGCAATCAACGGGCTCGGCGCCACGCAAGGGGCGGGAGCCACCTATAGCCCGCGCGAGATCGAGGCGCTCGACAACTTCATCAATGACGGCGGCCGCCTTTTTATTCTCGTCGACCCGCAATATGCGAGCGCTCGGCGTCCCTTGTTTGATTGGCTCGAAAAGCGGTTTGGGGTCGTCGTAGGCGAAGACCTCCTTATCAGTGGCGTAAATGAACGCCTTGGCGAGGTTTCACTGGTGCCGGACTCGGCCGTTCCCAGCGTGTTCCAGAGCGCCGATCTGCCGGACACGATGGAGTTTCACGGTTGCTTCAGTTCCGAAAACCCGATCACCCGGAACTTCGACAAGCGCATCGACCTGCTCGCGGCGCGATCCGTGTCGGTTGCGGAAGATATGCCCGACAAGGCCACGGCCCAGCGCATCCTGAATACCCTTCCATACACGTGGGCCGAGAAGGACATGGCGCTTCTCGCGGAAGGCAAACAGCCGGTTCAGGACCAGGATGAGCCGTTGGGATCCTACGGCGTCGGCGTGGCGGCATCCATGAGAACCGATCGCGCGATTGGCGATACGGGCCAAACGCGAGATGCGCGGGCCGTCGTGATAGGCGACAGCGATTTTCTCAGTAACGAGACCATCTTGAACGGCGGCAACTTGAATCTCATGTTGAATTCCATGGCGTGGTTGAGCGCGCGTGAAGAGTTGATCGCCATCCGGCCGCGGCTCGCGGAGAACCTTCCCATAAACCTCTCCGACGCGGACGAACGGCGGATCGCGTGGATCTCGACGCTGGGCGTCCTGCACGTGGTTTTGCTCGCCGGATTCGTGGTGTTCCTGTTCCGGAGGAAGTATCAGTGAAGCCCCGTTCCGTACTGATTCTGTTTGGCATTCTCGCAGGGGTCTGCGTAGCCTATTGGCTGGTTCTTCTGGGCGAGGAACGAAGCGAGCGGCATGCGTACGAAGCCAAGCGGCTCTTCGATTTCGCGCCCGAAGCGGTTCAAACCGTCACTATCCAACGCGAAGGAGAGCGCGCGACTGCTGGCGAACGTCGCGAGCAAGGCAGTTGGACCATTACCGCGCCGTACAGTGTCCCCGCCAACCCCATCGTCTGGGATCGTGTGGCCAAGAATCTCTCTGAACTGTTGAGCGAGCGGATTGTTTACGAATCCGCCCCAGAGGATCTGGAGGAGTACGGGCTTGCTCAACCGGTACTGGAAGTGGACGCGACCACCGAAAGCGGTGAAACGCTCTCGCTGGCTTTTGGTTCCATGGAGCCGACCCAGAAGTACCGGTATGGTTTGCTGGAAGAAGGACCCCTGTTCCTGGTTTCCACAGACCAGTTTTTCGAACTCGACCGCGATTTATCGTGGTTGCGCGATCGCAATCTGATCAAGAAAGGTAATGAAGGGATCTCCCGTATTGAGTTCGCCCGTATGGCGCGGGACGAGAATGCGCCCGAAGGGGCGACCGGCCCGGAGACCTGGAAAGAATCCGTTACCGTTGTTGCCGAGCGCAGGGAAGATGGAATCTGGCACGTCCTCGAACCCGATCCGTCGGTGGCGGATCAGGAAACCTTGAACCAGATGGCATCGGAGATCCAGTTCGCCGTGGGACGCGAGTACGTGGATGACCCCGAATCCTACACCGATTACCAACTGGACCCGCCCAAGGCGCGGATCAGCGTGGTTACCGAATCGGCGGAGGAAAAGCAGGCGTTCTATCTCGGCGCCTTCAGCACCGGCGAAGACACGGAAGGCGGCGTGTTTGTCAAACAGGAAGGCCGCCCGGCGGTGTTCGTCGTCGACGCACACATGGTGACCTTGCTGCCCGAGACGCCCACGGCCTGGCATGAGAAGCGTCTCGTGACGCGTCCGGGCTCGGATATATCCGCCATCGAGTATACGGCAGGGGAGCAGCACTTCCGGCTTGCGACGGACAAGGATAAGCCGTGGCGTCTCGCCGTCCCTCGCGACGAAGAGGTCGACCAGGGCGCGGTCTCTCAGTTCGTCGGCATGCTGCTGAACATGAACGGCAATGACTACTGGTCCGAGGCGCGGCCGGAGTTTGGACTGGACGATCCCATCATTCGCATCCAACTCGAATACGGCGAAGGTGGTGAAACCGGCGACATTCGCGTGGGCGCGCTGACGCCGGACGGTGATGCCCGCTATGTGACGCAAGACACGGGCGACGTCACATCGCTTCCGGCGGAAGCCGTGGAGCAACTGGTCGTCACCAGTGCGGACTTTGCGCCGAGAGGTCTGCTCACGTTCCGCGAGGCCGATGCGACCGAGGTTTCCCTCGTATTCGAAGGGGTGAACTACCGGTTTACGCGGGGCGAATCCGCATGGCGGGTTTCGGAACCTGCCGGCAAAGTGTGGGAGAGCCAGAGCGACATGCGGGCCCTGCTTGAAGCGCTGCGCACCTTGCGCGCGACCGGCGTGGAACGCAGCACCGCGCCGCCCAACCTTGTGCCCTACGGTCTCGAGGATCCCGTTCTCGTGGCCGGTGTCTCGACACGCGAAACCCCGAAAGGGGAAGAGACCATTCACGGGCCGGTCACCATCGGCAGCCTCTGCGAAGACAAGCCCCACGAGCGTTACGCCATGGCCGCGGGACGGCTGGACCTCTTCCGCGTCAAGCAGGATATCATCGACACCGTCCGCGACGTACTCCGCGGGGTGGTCGATGAAACGGCGCCATAACTCCCGAATTCCTGCATAAAAAGTAGACGCGGCCGAAGCCGCGTCTACTTTGCGTGACCGTCGTCTTATTTGACGTTCAGTTGCTCTTGGGCTTTGCCTTGGGCGATGAGCGAGACGTAGGAATCCAGTTCCTTGTCGGTTTTCGGATCCGTGAGATCGATGGTCTTGCCGGTCTCTGCGGAAAGGTATCCCGCCTGGCACAGGCGCGTGATCTCGAGTCCGTATTCGAAGTTCAGCAGGGCGTCTTTGCCCTGTTTGAAGGCGGCGACGGCATCTTCGATTTCATCGAGGTATCCGTACAGGTCCGGCTCGTTCGGCTGGACCGTGAGCAGGCCGCGCGAGGCGGTGGCTTTTTCCAGCGCCATCTCCGCGTCCGCGCAGGCTTCGGCAGCCTCGTCGCCGATGAAGATCTCGAGCGGCGACTTGAGCGTGTTGACTTCAAATGCGTAGCCCGGTCCAAGCCCGTCCATCAGAAGGCGCAGCCCCTGCTTGTCGTACATCCAGGAGTTGGTGAACTGGGCTTTCACGCGCTGGCCGGTATCCGGATTCTCGAAGGTGACCATGCCGGTGGCGAAATCTTCCGCGGGCGTCTTGGTGTAGTCCACGCCCATGCGGTCGAGCAGGTCTTTGCGGTACTTGGGCTGTCCCCACTTGAGGAGACCGACGTCCGCGTTGATGGAGACCGGTTTCAGGAAGTCGGGGGCGGTCCCGAGTGGATTCAACACGAACCACGACACCGCGATGCTGTGACAGCCCATATCCGACAACACGCCGCCGCCCTGTTGCGTCGGATCCCAGAACCAGCCCTCGTGGGGTCCGCCATGTTCCTCAGCGGAGCGGGCGAGCGCGATGGGACCCATGGCCGCCTGCTGCGGGCCGAGCTGCTTCAGCGCGGACTTGATCGCTTTCATGTGAATCTGGTTTTCGAAGTAGGCCGTCGGCAACTTGGTCTGTTTGGCGATTTCGACCAACTGCTTGGCTTCTTTCAACGTGCGGCCGAGCGGCTTTTCGCAGATGATGCCTTTCAGCGGCGCGCCCTTCTTCACCGCATCCGCAATCGCGCCCATGATATCGATACGCGCAAAGTTCGGCGCCACGATGGACACGGAGTCCACGTTGTTGCACAACTCCTCGATGGAGTCGTAGATCTCGCAGTCGCCGATCCCGTTGGCTTTGGCATAGGCCTGCAAACTGTCCGCACCCTTAGGCGCGAATACCCCGGCCAAATCGGCTACCCGGGTTGACTTGAGCGCGGCCGCATGGAAATGCGCGACAAACCCCGCCCCGATAAACCCTAACTTGAATGGTCTCATGGTGGGAACCCCCTCGCTACGCTGTCCGAACCACTATCAAACAGCAACCTGGACATTATAGCCATGAGACTGCCACGACATAAAGCGACGCAACCTGGCTCTTGATGCACCGGCCGGATCCCCTGATACGCCATGCGCCCAGCAGTGGAAGCAGGGCGCGCGCGCGAGGTATCATGCCGGCTCCCGCGCGTCACACGATTGCGGCGCTTGGGCATTGCGAGACTCAGCAAACCAACCCTTCATTCCTTGAAAGGAGATCGATTATGCGTGGTTGTGCGGTGTTGTACACCCTCGGCATGGCCGCTTTGATGGCGGTCGTGTCGATAGCTCCGGTGGCCCATGGGCAAGACGACGCCATGCCTCCGGGCGTGCTTCCGGCCGAGGAGGCCGAGGCGGGCTGGATTAACCTTTTCGACAAGGAAACGACCTTCGGCTGGAACGCCATTGGGGATGCCGAATGGACGGTCGTGGACGGCGTGCTTACCTGCCAGGGCGGTTCGGGCGGTTTGCTGGCGACCAGCAGCCAGTTTGCGGACTACGAATTGGTCGTGAAGATTCGGGTCTCCGGCGAGACGCCCACGACCGGCGTGCAAGTGCGGTCACCTCTCCAGGGCCACTTCACTGAGAACGGTGCCGTCTATGTCCCGGTGACGGGCTCCAAGGATGCGGCCGGCGATTGGCATACCATCGAAGTTACGGCAAACGGCGGCGACGTCACGGCAAAGCTGGACGGCAACGCCGTCACGCTGGACGGCCGCGCCCGCTCGCACGGCTACATCGCTATCCAATACCACGGCCATGGCGGCAAGGTCGAAGTATCGGAAGCCAAATTGAAGCCGATCAATATGAACGCGATCTTCAACGGCGAAGACTTGACGGGCTGGAACATCATCGAGGGCCATGCCTCAGTGTTCACCGTAAAAGACGGCGGTATCAACATTGAGAATGGCAACGGCCAGATCGAGACCGCGAACCTGTACAAGGATTTCGTCCTGCAATTGGATATCATTTCCAATGGCACGGAATTGAATAGCGGCGTGTTTTACCGTGGCCCCGTCGGCATATTCTGGAAGGGTTACGAGTCGCAGGTGCGCAATCACTGGACGGATAATCGCCGCAATCCCTATGACTTCGGCACTGGCGGCAACTACGGCAATCAACCGACCCGCATGGTCGTATCGAGCGACCACGAGTGGTTCCACAAGACCATCGTTGTCGATGGCAATCATGCGGCTGTCTGGGTCAACGGCTATCAGACGAGCGATTTTACCGACACGCGCCCGGTATCCGAGAACAGCGACGGCAAGGCCGGCTACGTGCCGGGTCCGGGTACGATCCATTTGCAGGGCCACGATCCCACGACAAACCTGACGTTTAAGAACATCGAGATCCAGGAATACCCGCAGCGTGGACCGCGCGCGGGCGGACGTCCGGAAGGCGCCGGAGGCGAAGCCGGACACGGTGAGCGCACAGGCCGCGGCGGACGCGGCCGCCAGGCCGAGTAGACGATTTGCAGCGTGCGGGGGCAAGAGCGGCCTCGAGACCCTCTTGCCCCCGTTTTGATGAGCAACCGGAGGAACCATGGCAAAACATATCGTACTCTACTCGGCGGCCTTGTGCGGAGATTGCCAGCGCCTGAAGTCGTTCATGGATTCCGAGGGCGTGGCGTACGAGTTGCGCGACATCAAGGAAGACCCCGCACACGGCAGGGAACTGGAGGAAAAGACGGGCAAGCTCGGGGTGCCTTACCTCGTCATCGACGGCGAATGGAAGCGCGGTTACGTCCCCGGCCAACCCTTCTCCGAAGACTTTGCCCGCGACTTGCTAGGTATTGCATAGTCCATTCGCGATCCGAAGTCGAAGCTACTGTGGCGTTCCGCCCGGCGCCCAATTGGTGACGATGCAGATCGCCAGGAAGACGATCGTCACGCACCAGAGTATTCCGGAGACCACCGCGGCCGCGTCCCATACCCGGCCGATCGCTCGCGTTCGCGCGGTGTCGCCCATGGGTAGGAATCCCAGCACGATCCCGCCCAGCATGCCCCCGATGTGCGCCGCGTTGTTCGCACC
>JAHDWY010000213.1 GCA_023384315.1 Candidatus Hydrogenedentota bacterium
CCTGGATGATGATGGGCAAACTCACGTTCGAGCCAATCTCGCGAAACATCGTGAACGTTGATTCCGGATCCAACTGCTCCTCGAATGGCAGGGAAACCATGATTAGATCGGCGCCGCGCGTTTCCGCCTCACGCGCGTAACGAACCGTGTCCACTGCTGTGCGTCCCGTCACCCCTGCGAAAAACGGGATGCGCCCTGCCACCTGTTCCACCACCACGTCCAGCAACTGTGAACGATCGGCATCCGAGATTTTCTGAAATTCCGAAGCGTACGCAAAGTGACCGATCGCCACCGCGCCGCTTTGAATGCAATACTCCACGTGCCGCCGCTGACTGGCTATGTCGACCTTGTACTCCGCATCTACCGGAGTCGCCATGATCGGCATCATCCCCTGAAAGGGCGGCATCTTCGCCGTACCTTCAGACGCCACCGCCCCTGCGCCCATTGTCGACAACGATCCCGCTATTGCTGCGCCTGTGCTCAAGACAAACGTCCTCCGTCCCATGTTGCATGATTCCATCGTTTGCTCCCCTCCCCGCGCAGGTTATACCTGTTCCGGGCAAGTATTGCCAAGTGCCATCGTGAGGGTTGCGCGATCACATTGTCGAACTACCCCGCCTTATGCTACAAACGTGTCGGCCCTGTACGGTCGGCCTGTTCGCCAAGACTCCAGGTACTATGAAGGGAAGTACACCGTGAAACTGAAAACCCACTTATCGTGCCTCGTTCTATCGGTCCTATCCATATTCCTTACGGGAACGCCCCTTTGGGCCGAAGGCGCCAATGATCTACGCGTCAGCGACAATGGCCGCTTCTTGATCCACCCGGACGGCACGGGGTTCTTCGCCGTGGCCGATACCGCTTGGGCGATCGCGTGGAAATTGACGCGCGAAGACGTCGAGCATTATCTCCAGCACCGAAAGGAGCAGGGATTCAACACAGTTGCACTAGTCGCCTTCCCCTCTTACGAAGGACTTCGTATCGAGGCCAATGCATACGGAGACTATCCATTTGAGGTTCGGGAGGGCGCCTGGAACCCGGAACGTCCCATTACCACGCCGGGGGCGAATTCCGAAGTTCCCGAGGAATACGACTACTGGGATCACCTGCAGCATATCATCGACGTGGCAGACGCCAATGGATTGGCGGTGATCTTGCTCCCTGCGTGGGGCGGAAGCGTGGCGGGAAGTTACGTGAAGGGCGAACCCACCGAGGAGATCGTTCTGAATACGGCCAACGCATACGAATACGGCCGCTGGATCGGCCGGCGATTTCACGACAAGAAGAATGTGATCTGGATGATCGGCGGCGACCGTAGCGCCGTGTATGGCGACCGCGACTACCGCCCTGTGTTTCGTACTATTGCGGAAGGTGTCGCCGATGGCGTGAATAACGTGGACAAGCAAGATTCGCAGGCCGATTACAGCACGACGATCATGAGTTACCACCCACGAAAGTGGCATCCGAACTCATCGGAATGGTTCCACAACGACCCCTGGCTGGACTTCAATTCGATCCAGGACCAACCCACCGACCAAATCGTCGCGATCGAACACGATTACCCCTTGTCTCCGGCGAAACCCACATGGCTCTTCGAAGGCGGCTATGAAGCCCGCACCCGGGGCGAAAGCGTCTACAAAGACTGGCAGATCCGTTTCCAATCCTATCAGACCGTCTTCGCAGGCGGCTTCGGGATCACCTACGGAAGCATGAACGTTTTCCACTTTGACGGCGGCGTGTTAGACCTCGACGAACCTGTCACCACCGATAACGCGCGAGGGTGGAAAGCCGGCCTCGATGAACCTGGCGCCGTCGATATGCGGCATCTCGTTGACCTTATGGCATCCCTTACCAACGACCAGTTTCTAGAACGGATTCCGGACCAAACGCTGATCGACGGCGATACCGGAGCCATGGACATCGGAGAAGGAGTTCGCTCGAGCTGTCTACAAGCCACACGCGGCGCCAATGGCGATTACGCCATGGTATACAGCGCCAACGGCCGGAACATCCGCGTCAAGATGGACCGGCTTTCGCCGCAACCAAAGAGCGCCTATTGGTTCAATCCCCGCAACGGACAATGGAGAGCTGACGACAAAGAGTTCGCCAATGCAACGGCCTTCTTGGAGAACATTCCCAGCGGGCCCTCCGCTCCCATCCAGGAGTTCGACCCACCAGACAGCCCCGGCGACGGCAACGATTGGATATTGGTCCTTAAAGACGGGAAGCGATCATAGGAAACGCTGGACACTTGCAGCCACACTGCAATCAGGAGAAGACGTTCGGAAGCTCGTCGCCGGACTGCGACGGCACTAACGCGATCGCACCGGTCGCCAGCATGGGTATGCCATAGCAAATAGAAGAATCTTGATCACGCGCATTCGCCCGGAATCGCACGAGCTTGCTTTCACGAGCGAGCGCCACTGTCTCCGTATGGTTTAAGCCGATGCAGGTGGGCAAACGCGCGAAGGCACTGCACCGCATGCGTGATTCGAGCCGAACTTCGTCATATGAGCGGAGACCAGGTGGCTTCGGAGGTCGACATCAGCGCGCGAGTGCAGTTTGCCAACCGAACGCTGGAACCCGATGCCGCGATCGCTAACCTCGGCACGACGCCGCTCGGCTATCTCGAGATTCCAATACCGGCATGGCACGAAGGCAAGCCCCCTTGCAGTCATGCGGATCCTATCGAAGACGCAGGAGCATGAAGACACCGCCAAGGTGCGTCGCACTCCATAGCCTTGGATGTCGCCCGGTTGAATGACTTACTCCGCGTCGGAGGGAGGTTCACCTATGTCCCGAATAGCTTGTGGGATGCTCCGAAGGCCTCACAGTCTTTGCAGAAGTCCGTTGGATACGATTCGCGCCCGCAGGCCTCCCCTGCCCTTCAACGCCTCTTCAGCGCCGGGTGCGAACGCGCGCTCCATCCAGTAACACGGGGAACATTCCTCGACGCCAAAGAACTCCACCTCCTGGATCGTGAATTCGGAATCTACGAGACTGTTAAGGTTTACACCTTCCACGATGACGTTTCGACGCAGCACAGAGGGGTCGCGGTCAAATACGGAAAGCTGCCGGCAAAGATCCTGATAGACTTCCCAGGCGAAGAACGTAATCTGGCCCTTGTAGTTCTCTTCGTAGCCGAAGTATCGGTCGCCGATCAGGCCTTTGCCTGCGACGCACTCGACTTCCATCAGTTCGAGGACGGGATGGGCATCCGGTTCCCGTCCGTGATGCCCGCGAAAATTGTGACCGGGCGATATATAGATGTGCCGAATCTTCATGACTCCCCTTTGAAACCGTTAGCAGGAAGGTCCTTTATCCTCAGAAATTGATTCGCAGTCAAGCGAATGCCGCTGTCCTCCCGCGTCAGCGTTCCGTGCAGAATTCCTGGCAACATTGGGAAAGCAAATGTATCCAGTGGGCGCACCACGAACCTGGCATTTTCTTGTCGAGCTCGACGCACGCCCGAGGCACCCAGAACCCGAGATGGCGGTTCAGATAGTCGATTCGTGCCCGGGCGCACTGGACCGCGTGTTCCATGCGGTTGCCGATGACCGCTTCCCGCTCCATCAGGAATAGGTGTCGCACAAATTCCAACTGGTGGCGCAGGTGGTCGGCGGTTTCATTGCTCGACGACCGAAGTTCCAGTCCAAACTGTTTGTAAAACAGCATATTCTCGTGGAGCACTTTTGGCACCGGGTCTCGCTTGTTCCAGTGGGACTCGATGAGCGGGCACGGGGGTTCCGGAAGACCGACCTCGAAGGCGGCGACATACTCCCCGGCGTACGAGTCGTAGGAATTCGCGAGCGGCAACGTGGCGGAGTCCTCAAGCCCGCTCCACTGTGCCAGAAGCCGCCATGCGGCCTGTGCGGGTTCAGACTGAAGCCAACGCCACTGCTCGGGGCTGGGGCCGTGAAAAAGATCGTGCAGATATTTCCAAGCCATGGCGCACTCAATTAGCATGTCGGGACTTGTTTCGACTTCCCTATTGGCAAGGTCCGCCATCACTCCACCTCATACCACAAGCTAAAGTACTTCAGGCCGTCCCGGTGATCCTTGTCTCCATTCCAGAGTGCGAAACATACAGGAGTTTGGCTGGTCAGATTTGGTAACGCCATGGTCACGGTCCAATCATCGGCGACACGACGCGCGGAACCGCGAATCTCCTCAGCGACAGCGGCAGTCGTGGCGCGGCCATGGGCATTCAAAAGCTCGAATCCCTTTCCGGCCTTCCAATAATAGAGATCGACAGGGTTGCTTCCCTCGCCCATCATCATGGACGGATACGAGAGATGCTGCCCGCGCTGCTTGGGAACCATAATGCAGAAGGCGTCCGGGAACGTATCCGTTGCCGTTGAATGGCTTTTGTAAATGTGGTCTTCTCCGGAATCCGGGAAACGGGCGCCGCTCGCCACCTGTTCGGCGGTCGGGTCTTGCCATTGAACGCGAAATACAACGTCGTTGCTTGGTAGCCGCAGAACCTGGACGGTCATCGACGGACGGTCGCCATCGTCCTTCGTATCGGTCGCATAGACAGGCGGGGTTCGGTTGAAATGGACGGCAAATGCGGGAACCGCACGCCACGCCGCATTGTCCGCGTCCAACAGCTCCTCGATGGAAACCTCAGGGGCGGCTTCGGATGGTATTTCCAACGCCGCCTTATCTTCGGCATTTGGTTCGGCGGCAGCCGAGGCGAATCCCAAGATTGCCATTGCGAGAATCGCACGCATTAGGTCCATGTCATTCCCTCCTCACCTTGATGGCGCGGTCCTTTTTGCGTGGCCCCACAGGCCGTTTGCGCAGCGCAGCCTGCGCAACCCGCTCCTGTCGATGTGTTGCACGATGAGGCGGGATTGTCCACGGGAACACCAAACGCCATCGCAACCTCCGGCGTGGGAGGGACGTGCTTGGAACCGAGCGCGTGCCTGGCCGGCGGCGGTTTGACACCGGATTGAGCAGGCGTTCCGAGAATCGCCTGAGGCGGCCCCCCCGCCGGCGACTGTTCCATCTTCTGCGCCACGTCCCGGTTTGCAGCCGCGCGCACAACGTCGGGAACAACGCGATATCGAACGGAAGCGTCTCGTCCGATGAGCAATTGAAGCACTTCGCTCTGTCCACCTGACTGTGCTTTCGTCAGCTCTCCCTCCATGAACTGGATGACGCGCACCACGTCGGGGCCGAACAGGTAGATGAGGTAGTCCAGGGGCAGCCGAGGGTCCTCGAGAATGCTCTTGCCCGCGCTACCTGCTTTTGGAGGGTTGAAAGGCGGCACATAGAAAACATTGGGATGGGTGCCCTTTTCGGGAAAGAGGCCCAGGGCCACTCGATACTTCAATACGAGTTTGTGCACCGGAGACTCGGGATCGTCCAGGAGACCGACAAACCGGATGCGGCCCGGACACTGAGCGGCGCAAGCGTTGACCTGGCCCTTTTCGAGGCGCGGATAACAGAAGATGCACTTTTCACTCTTGCCGGTCACTTCGTTGTAGTAAATCTTCTTGTACGGGCAGGCCTTAATGCAGTATCGGAATCCTCGGCACCGTTCCTGGTCGATCAACACGATGCCGTCTTCCGTCCGTTTGTAGATCGCTTTGCGCGGGCACGCTTCGAGGCAGGCCGGATGGGTGCAATGATTGCAGATGCGGGGCAAATAGAAGAAATAGGGATTGTCCTTGTCCCAACCGCCCACGTCTTCGTCCCAGTTTGGCGTGTACGTGGGCGGCCGGTTCGGCATCACGGGCTTGTTCCGCCCACCGTAAAGGCGTTGCCCGTAGTCATACTCGAACGCCTCGCCGTAGTCTTCCTTTGGCGGCAATGGAGACGGTCGCAGGTTGCGGCGCGCATCGAATCCTCCGCCGATCGTGTGCCAACCGCGCGGATATCCGATGCCGGGATGGGTCTCCACGTTATTCCAGTACATGTAGTCCATCCCGTCGCCGTCGGTCCACTGCTTCTTGCACGCGAGCGTGCAGGTCTGGCAACCGATGCACTTGTTGAGGTCCATCACCATGGCGTATTGGTGCTTCGACATCGGTGTGCTCCTTATAAGACCTTAGTTCCCGCGACCGGAGGATCAACTCGCGACTCCGATCCGGCCGGAGAGTGCGGCTCGAATTCCGCAATCGGACCGTCATACCTGGCGACCTCGACTCGAATATCGCGGTTGTTCCCCGTGGGTCCCCAGTAGTTCAGTTTGAAATTCAAATGCCCATATTTACCAATGAGCTGAGTCGGTTTAATCTTGATGTACGTGAGGGATTGCCAGCCGCCGTTTTGAAATCCGAGAAACTTTTCCCAGCCGTGGTACATGGTGAGCCGGCCGGCCTTTTCGCCGGGCAATATCTTCGCCTTTACAATCGCTTCACCCTCGCCATTGTAAATCCGGACCCAATCGTTGTCGGAAATGCCCCGCGCCGTTGCGTCGTCAGGGTGAAGGTACACGATAGGCAAGCCGCGCTGGAGACGAAGCATGTAGCGGTTGTCGCGCCAGGTTGAGTGAATCGACCAGCGGCCATGAGGCGTGTTCCAGTATAGGGGGTACTCGACATCCTCGACGGGCTCTTTGTGGACGGGAAGCTGCTCGCCGAAATCGATAAACCAGGGGTGGTCGATGTAGAATTGTTGCCGCCCAGTCAGTGTCCGCCAGGGCCGCTTTTTCTCGATCTGATGGGTGAAGGGCGCATAGGCGCGGCCTTCCTCGACCTCGCTATTCCACGCTTCCGCGTCGATGCCAACGAATCGTTTGGGCTGGTCTTGTATGCCGTGATACGTCATCCCTTTCGTTTCCGGGGAATGACCGAGGATGAAATTGCAGGCATCTTCATCGGTCTGTAGAGAACCCTGCGCGGACCAGGCTGCATACAACTGGGAGAAGTCCCGCGACCAGTCTAGTGCCTGGTCCTCGTACGGCGATAGCCCTTGCGACCTCGCAACGTCTTCAATTTTTTTTGCCAATGCTGCGAAGATGTCCCAATCGGTCTTTGACTCGAACAGCGGGTCCAGCACCTTGGAGAAGGGATGCATGAAGGAATGGCAGTCCGTTGAGTTGAGGTCAGTCTTCTCATAGTAGGTCGAAGCAGGCAACACGATGTCGCTGTAAAGCGCGGTCGTGTCCATGCGGTAATTGATGTCGACAATCAGATCCAGGTCTTTCCAGAGCGATCGAATAATTGCTTCATTGCCTTTGGCCTGGTTGAGATAGTTCGCGCGCCAGACGAATAAGGCGCGCGGTTTGCGGGGCAGATCGTGCATTTGTTCCGGAGTGAGGCTTGCCCAATCGTTCTTCGGCCACAGCGGCATCCATCCGTTCTGAACGGAGTCGAGAATATAGTGCTCTATCTGCTTGCCGTTGATCGGGTGCGGGTCGTACTGCTTGCTATGGCAATACGTC
>JAHDWY010000214.1 GCA_023384315.1 Candidatus Hydrogenedentota bacterium
GACTTCCACGACACGTCCAAAACCCAGAATGGCCGCGTTTCCTATCCCATCTACCACATAGACAAGATTGTGAAGCCCGTCTCCAAGGGTGGCCATCCCCATAAAATCATTTTTCTGGCTTGCGACGCCTTCGGCGTGTTGCCTCCCGTGGTACGATTGACTCCCGAGCAGGCGATGTACCAGTACCTCAGCGGTTACACGGCAAAGGTCGCCGGGACGGAACTGGGGGTGACGGAACCGCAGGCGACGTTTTCCGCCTGCTACGGCGCCGCGTTTCTCGCCGTCCATCCAACGGTGTACGCCCACATCCTGGGCCGGAAAATGGCAGAACACAACGCGGAAGCGTATCTCGTGAATACCGGATGGACGGAGGGAAAGTACGGTGTGGGGCACCGGATGTCGCTCCTCGATACGCGCCATATTATCGACGCAATCCTGGACGGGACCCTTTCAAAGGCGGAATACGAGACTATGCCGGTTTTCGGTATGGCGATTCCCCGGGCGGTCCATGACGTGGACGCGTCAATTCTGAATCCGCGCAATGTTTGGAAGGACAAAGCGGATTACGACGCGACACTGAAACGGCTGGCGGAGATGTTTATTCAGAATTTCAAGCGATTCACGGACACGGACGAGGGGAGACAATTGGAGAAAGCGGGACCTCAATTGTAGCGCGAGCGCGGCAAGCTACGAATAGTGCGGTTGACACAAATCGGGACTCTGGGTGTATAGTGATGGGACGCCGTGGCATACGAGGATCGTGCTATCGCCGCAAATTCACCTGATTCCAATGAGTTGAGGTAGAGTTCCGCGCCGCCAAAGGCGATGGAGCGCCACCCCGGAGTTTGTTAAACGGTTGACAGATCGGGTGTGGATTTGCCACAGTATCGTCGACCCTGCAAAAGCGCGGATGAGGTAGCCGTACTCCAAGGCGTGCGGCGTTCGCATAGAACTGTTGAGCGACACACAGGAGAAACGTTCCATGAAGCACAACCGTCCAATCAGCCGCACGCCGGCCCACGCGACATCCGCGCTCGTCACGAAAGTCGAGTTCAAAACGGAACTGTCGAGCACCATCCTGGTGGGAACCGGTTTGTTGGCGGAGAATTTCTCGACGATTGCTACCGGGTTGTTCCAGAATGCACTGTATCTTGGCGAAGTCGTTGACATCGTCCTTGAGGACTTGGGAGACATATTCGGCACGGGCGGAGGCGCAGGAGCCTAGCTCGTGGAATTGTGGAGAATGCCGCGCTGCCTTGCTGGAGGCCGCAGGGGATCATTGGTTTGAGCGGCGCTACCGCGCTCGCGTAATCGGTCGGCTCTGAGAAATGGGCGACCGACGTGAAAGGACAAGAAGCTATGCGAGGAACGAGACCTCACCTTCGCGCCATATCGCAGGTTCCGGCGCAATCGACGACAGCTCTGGAGCTGAAGCTGGATGCTGTCCTGGTTTACTTCCAAAACGGCATCCTGCTTGCCAACTCGCTGATGAATGTTGCGGGATCCGCAGTCGTAAACACGACGGGATTCCTGGCCACGAGTCTGCCTTACAAGAACGCGACGGGCGGCAGCAGCCAGAACGGTGGCGATGATACCGGCGGCGACACCGGTGGCGACGACGGCGGAATTCTCTAGGGCGGTTAGAGTGGACCGCACGGGCCTGGCGCTTCGTCCGGCTGCGTGCAGATTGGATGTAGTCGCAGCAGTATCCGGCGCGAACCTGGGAGACCGGGGAAGTCTGGGATTCTGAAAACAAGAAAACGCGAAGGAGTCGAGTGATGGCGATCTTGTCCTTGTTGTTCCTGTTCTATGCATTTCTGGGGCTTGGCGGCGCGAACCTCGCCCAGTACGCTTTCGGTGTGCTTTTGCCGGGCTGGTGGCAGGCGATTCAAAGCTTCATGATGTTTGTCTAGTTCTGTCGCGTTTCGGCGCGTCGGGAATCGATTGAGCATTGACACGGGTATCGCATGGCGGTACCCGTGTTTCGTTTTGCCAAGGCGCTAAATGCGGGGGCGGCCCACGTCGGCCAGAATAATTCTAAGCTGATCGCAACTGTCGTAGCGGTCGTCGGGATTCTTGGCGATCATTTTCATGATGATGTCGCCGAGGGGGTGGGGGCATTTTCGGTTCACGATGGAGGGATGGATGGGTTCGGCGTGCAGGTGGCACTGGTAGAGTTTCTGGAGGCTATCCACCTCGAACGGCACCTTCCCCGCGAACATCAGGTAGAGCGTGATTCCCAGCGAGTAGATATCGCTCTTGGCGGTGGCCTTTTCACGCTTAATGATTTCCGGCGACACGTACATCGGCGTGATCTGGTCCGCCAAGCCCGAGTCGAAAAACGAGAAGAACTTCTCGCGGCACAGCGAATAGTCGGAAAGTTTTGCCATGCCTTTCCGGGTAAACAGAATATTGGCCGGTTTCAGGTCGTGGTGGGTGAATCCCTGGTCGTGGATGTATTGGAGCCCGTTGCAGATTTGGGCGATGATGACGAGGCGCTCTTGCAGGTTCCAGGGCCGGTTTTCGATGTACCAACGCAGGTCGGGGCCGTCCATGTATTCCATGGTCATGCAGAGGCCCTCATCGCCGTCGATGAACTCGAATACACGCATGACGTTTTGGTGATTGAACTTCTGAAATCGCTCGACGCTCTTGGCGAAGTCGCGGACCTGACTGCGGTTCTTGAAGAAGTTTTGGTGAAACAGTTTGACCGCGACGACTTCGCCTTTCTGCGTGTCGATGCCGCGGTAGACCGTGCCCGTGCCGCCCCGGCCAAGAAGCCGGTCCAGTTTGAAGTGGTATAGCCGGAGCCTGTCTGGCAATTCCTGCTTGCGCAACGCGTACCTCCGTGTCGTATGTTCGTGTTCGCCGCGTGAATGCAGAAAGCGCGGGCTTCTTAACTCTTGGGAAGTGCCAAATCGATTCGCGGCGCATCACCCCAGAGGCCATCCAGATCATAGAACTCGCGCGCTTCTTTCCGGAAGACATGAAAGATCACGTCACCGTAGTCCAACACGACCCATCCGTCCGTGTACGTGCCTTCGGCATGCAACGTCTTGCTGCCAGCTTCCCGCATGCCCTCCTTCACGGCGGAATACACTGCCTTCACATGGGGTTCGCTTGTGGCCGTGCAGATGACAAACGCGTCCGCCAGCAGCGTAAGCTCGCCCACGTCATACCCGATGATACGCTCCGCCTTATGTTCATCGGCGAGGAGAGCGATGCGGCGGGCGTTCAGCAGGAATTCGGGTTGACTGGTGGTAGCGGTTTTCTTAACGAGTCGTGCCAAAGTAATTTGATTCTCCGGGACGGCGCGCTTTGCGCCGCGGTTAATTCTTACTCCGTCTTCGCCAATTCGCTCCGAATGATTTCATTCGCGAGTTTCGGATTGGCCTTGCCTTTCGTCGCCTTCATCATTTGACCCACGAGAAAGCCCAGCGCCTTCTCCTTGCCGGCCCGGAAATCGGCGGTCGGCCCGGGGTTGGCCTCGATGATCTCGCGTGCGACCGCTTCCAATTCGCTGCTGTCGCTGATCTGCACCAAGCCCTTCTCTTCAACGAGCAGCTTGGGCGCCTTGCCCGTGTCCAGCATTTCCGGCAGCAGATCCTTGGCGATCTTTCCACTGATTGTACCATCTTCAATAAGCCCAATCATGGAAGCCAGATCCTCGGCCCGCAGCGCGCAATCGCCGATCTCCACGCGCCGCTCGGTCAACAGCTTCTGTAAATCGCCCATGACCCAGTTCGCCGCGGGCTTGGCAGCCGCGCCCGCGTCCACGGTTGCTTCGAAGAAATCCGCCATCGCCTTGTCGGCCGTCAGCACACCCGCGTCAAACTCGGAGAGCTGATACGCAGTGATGAATCGCTCCCGCCGCGCCTGCGGCAATTCCGGCAACGACTCGCGGATCTGCTGCTCCCACGCCTCGTCCACCACGAGCGGCACCAGGTCCGGCTCGGGGAAGTACCGGTAATCGTGGGCGGATTCCTTCGCCCGCTGCGAGAAGGTAATCCCGCGGTCGGCATCCCACCCGCGCGTTTCCTGCGTGATGGTACCGCCTTCCTCGAGCACCTGCTGCTGCCGGGCAATCTCGAATTCGATGGCCTTGTAGATGCCGCTGAAGGAGGCGACATTTTTTACCTCGGTCTTCGTGCCAAAGGCTTCCGTGCCCACGGGCCGGATACTGATATTCGCCTCGGCGCGCAGGGAGCCTTCCTCCATGTTGCAGTCGCTCACATCGAGATACTGCAAGATCTGCTTCAAGTTGGTGAGATATGCATACGCCTCGTCGGCGCTGCGGATGTCGGGTTCGGTCACAATCTCCAGCAGGGGCACGCCGCACCGGTTGAAATCGACGCCGCTGTCGCCGCCGCCGATGGTATGGGTGTTGCGCGCGGTGTCCTCTTCAAGATGCGCGCGGGTGACGCCGATGCGTTTGGTTGTGCCGTCGATGGGGATCTCGAGGTAGCCGTTGGCGCACAGGGGCAAATCGTACTGGCTAATCTGGTAGTTCTTCGCCAAGTCGGGATAGAAGTAGTTCTTCCGGTCCATCTTCGACCAGCGCGAGATCGTGCAATGGAGCGCCAGCCCCACCGCCACGGAAAGCTCGACGGCGCGCTTGCTGATTACCGGCAACACGCCGGGCATCCCCAGGCAGACAGGGCACACGTTGGTATTGGCCGGCGCGTGGAAGTTGGTGCTGCATCCGCAGAACACCTTGGACAAGGTGTTCAGTTCCACGTGCACTTCCATGCCGATTACCGCTTCGTACTTCATGCTCAATCCTTACCCAATCTCAGCATCGTGTTGCGAACTCAAGTTTCGTTCGATATCCAATCCGGGCGTCTTAGGGAACATCCCCCTGAATCCCCCTTCAAAGGGGGACGCGCGCACCAATTGCCCACGATCATTGCAAGGGCTTTACGCTTCTCATCGCGTGAAAAATAGGGACAGGCACCCTTTTCCTTCTCGATCACTGAGTAAACAATTCAGGCGCGGAGAAGGAAAATGGCGCCTGTCCCCATTTTTCTTCCCGAAAACATCCATCACTCCGGTCATTGGGCGCGCAGTGCCGCCGGCATGGCCAATTCAAATCCGCGGTTCTGCTCGTAGGTGTAGGCCACGCGCAGCAGGGTCTCCTCGTCGAACGGCTTCGCGATGATCTGCAATCCCGCGGGCAATCCCGACGCGGTCAAACCGCAGGGGAGGCTCATGCCGGGAAGCCCGGCGAGGTTCACCGAAATCGTGTAGATGTCGCTCAGATACATCTCCAGCGGATCGGACGATTTTTCGCCGATTTTGAAGGCTGGCGTCGGCGCCGTGGGAGTCACGATAGCGTCGCATCGTTCGAACGCTTCGTTGAAATCCCGTTGGATGAGCGAACGCACCTTCTGGGCCTTGAGGTAATAGGCGTCGTAGTATCCGCTGGACAACACATAGGTCCCCAGCATGATGCGGCGCCGCACTTCGGGTCCGTAGCCTTCGGTCTTGGTCTTGCGGTATAGCTCGTCCACGTTCGTCACGCCTGGCGCGCGGTACCCGTAGCGGACGCCGTCGAAGCGCGCGAGGTTCGCGCTTGCCTCCGCGGTGCAGATGATGTAATACGTGGCCACGGCGTAGTCGGTGTGGGGCAGGGAGACCTCGACAATCTCCGCGCCCTGCCCCTCCAGCACTTTGATCGCCGTGTCGATTTTCTCGCGCATCTCCGCGCCGAGGGCATCCGTGAAATACTCTTTGGGCATGCCGAGCTTCATGCCCGACACGTCGCCCTTCAAAGCTTGCGTAAAATCGGGCACCGGCAAATCGGCGGACGTGGAATCGCGCAGGTCGCGACCGCAGATCGCGTTCAGCACCAACGCGCAATCTTCAACGTCCTTCGTGAACGGGCCGATTTGATCGAGCGACGACGCGAACGCCACCAGCCCGAATCGCGACACGCGGCCGTAGGTCGGCTTCAATCCCACGCAGCCGCAGCAGGCCGCGGGTTGGCGAATGGAGCCGCCCGTATCGCTGCCGAGGGTGATCGCGCATTCGTGGCCCGCCACCGCCGCGGCCGATCCGCCGCTTGAACCGCCCGGCACACACTCCAGGTTCCACGGGTTCTTGGTGGTCTGAAGCGAGGAATTCTCCGTGGAAGAGCCCATGGCGAACTCGTCCATGTTCAATTTGCCCACGAACACCGCGCCCGCGTCCGCCAGCCGCTCCACGGCGGTGGCGTCAAAGGGGCTGCGGTAGCCTTTCAAGATCTGCGAACAGCAAGTCGTCGTGCCTTGTTTCGTGCAGAGCACGTCTTTCAACCCGATGGGTACGCCTGCGAGCGGACCCGGGTCTTCGCCGTTCTTGATCTTCGCATCGACCTGCGCGGCTTGCGCGCGGGCGGCGTCGTTCCAGACGTCGATGAATGCCTTCAACTGCCCGTCCACCGCAGCGATGCGATCGAGGCAACTCTCCGTGACTTCCGCGGCCGACACGTCGCCGGCGCGTACGGCGTCCCGGATTTCGTGGGCGGTCTTCTCGTACCAGGTATTGCTCATCGGTTACTCCGTATCGAGGATGCGCGGCACGAGGAAATACTCGCCGTCGGTCTTCGGGGCGTTCATCAAGGCTGTCTCGCGCGGGAGCGAGGGAGTGACCACGTCGTCGCGGAACACGTTGCTCATCTCAAGGACGTGCATCATGGGTTCCACACCCGTCGTGTCCAGTTCGTTGAGCTTGTCCATGTAGCCCAGGATGTCGCCCATCTCGGCCACGAGGCGTTCTTTCGTGGCCTCGTCCAGGGTGAGCTGGGCCAGTCCCGCCACGTATTCCACGTCGGCTTTCGTAATGTTGGCCATGCCTACTTTCCAGCGTTGGCGCGGGGTGAACACGGTCGGAAAAAGGGTGGGCGAACTTCCCGTCCGCCATGGGGTTCCGGCAGGTGCACGTCTCCCGCGCATTGCGTCAAACAGAGGCCATATGCTAGCACACAGGCCGGATGGGAATCCAAAGAAGGCTGGAGACCGGAGACGGGAGGCTGGAGGAATTCACACGGACCTGCACGGACGGACACGGACGGCGACTGCGGCCGGAGTCTTCTTCCCCGCGAACGTTCGGGGACCCATCTTCATCAGCGTTGGAGAGCCGATTGCCCGGCTCCATCTTCCCGTCCATAAAGTCCATAGCGTCCATCATGTCCATAGCGTCCATCCAGACGCTATAATCCCCGTGCAAACAGGAGATCGACCATGAAGCGCATCATCTTCGGAAGCAGCGGGCTTTCCGTGTCGCCCATCGCTTTTGGCACGTGGCAGCTCAGCCCCCGGTTCTGGGGGGACCAGTCGAAGAAGGACGCCATCGCGGCCATGCACCTCGCCTTCGAGAAGGGGGTCAACTTCTACGACACGGCGGACGCCTATGG
>JAHDWY010000215.1:0-5346 GCA_023384315.1 Candidatus Hydrogenedentota bacterium
AATCTGATCCGCAATTGCGAAAGCTTCTCACCTACCATCGGGAAGGGGACAATAAGATCCTGTACGATCTCGCGTGCGCGTATGAGGTCGTGCGCGACAGCATGACGGCGGAGCAACGCGCGCGCGTCGAGACGGCGGTCTTGCAGCGCATGCTGGACGACATCCTGCTGGAACCCATCTACACGTACGACCACAACAATGTTTATCAATGGCATCGCGCGATCGTGCAGACGGCGCTCGCATTGGAGCGGGACGATCTCGTTGACTGGAGTTTCGGGTTCGGCGCGTACGACGCGGAGCATCAGCCCGAGCACCGGAGCATGCGCCGGTTGCTTGCCACGCATTTCAAACCGGACGGCGCATATTGGGAGATGTGCTCGGGATATCATCTGTATCCCGTCTCGCATCTCTGCGAGTTCGCGGTGCTGTCGCACAACCTTTCGGCCATGGACCCTGTCCGATTTCCTCCCGAGCAGTACGACCTGACCAATCCTGCGAGCGAATGGGGCGCGGTCATTGCGCGCGCGCTGCACTGGTTCATGTCCATGGCCATGCCGAACCGGAAGATGCCGACCATTGGCGATTCGACACAACCCATCGCGGGCATGGACGATTACTTTGTGACCGCCGAGGTCGGGTATCGCTTCTACGATCTGAGATCGGTGGGAGATTATCCCGCCTATCGCGAGGGTAACCGGAATTGGGTGGCGCTCTTGTATGGCGCCGATCGGATCGAGCAGCACAAGTTGACGGAAACCAGTTCGTACCTGTCCAGCGGCTGGGTGTCGCTGCGCAATACCTGTGAAGGGAACCCTGCGTGGGTAGGGTTGAATGCGCTGATCCCCGGCGGGGGGCACCAACATGCCGATCGGTTGGGTCTTCTGTTCTATTCGCAGGGGGAGTTGCTGGCGCTCGAGAAGGCGACACCTTACAACGAGAGCGTGACGCGCGTGTTGGGGACCTTATCGCCCATGCACAACACCGTATCGGTCGACGTCAAATCGCAGCCGCAGGGAGAGGCGTTGACCGAAGAGCAGGTGCCGAGCGTGGAACGCTTTTACGCCAGCGATTGGTTGCAGTTTGCGGAACTTGAAGCAGACCACCTGTATCCGCAAACGTCGGCATTTCGTCGCAGCGTGGCGATGATTGAGGACGTCGTTCTCGATTGCTTCGTTGTCGAGGGCGGTGAGACGCACGATTGGATGCTGCACCACGGCGGCGAGGCGACGGCGCTATCGATTCCCATGGCCGAGGGTACGTTTGAACCCACGGACTGGTTGTACAACGGAACCGGGAACATTAAGTCCGGGGCGACCGACGCTAGCTGGGAAGCGCGCTGGCAGGTCGGTGACGTGAATGCGCGGTTGACGATGGCGGGGGCGGCAAACACGGAAGTGTTCGCGTTGGAGACGTATCCCATTGCGAATGCGGTTATCACAAAGGACGATCCGCCGTGCCAGACGCTCTGCGTGCGGCGGCGCGACGACGTTCCGTTTCTGGCGGTGTGGGACGCGTGGAAGGATGATCCATCGGTGCGGGACGTTCGGTTTGTTGGGGCAAATGCGGTCTATATTGCGACGGAGTCCCATGTGTACTACGTTTGCTTCGGGCCGGGGACCGTCCAGTTCGACGATGGTGTTTCCATGACCACGGACGCTGCCTTCACCGCGGTGCAGGATGCGGAGGCCGCTACGATCGTTGGTGGACAACATGCGACGATGACTTTCCCGGATGGAACCATCACCGTCGCGGCTGAAGAAACCGTTACGTGCACGGTGACACGAAGTCCCAGCGGGGCGGAGGCGGAGACTTTCCCGTCGATTCAGTTCGATACGTACCAGGGGGAGAATCATCCAAGGCCGCGACCGGAGGTGACGGTTGATGTGGGCGGGACGTTGTGGAAGTAGGAGGGCGGGTTTTCCAACCCGCCACGCGATGGATTGTGATTCGGAGCGGTTGCGCCGTGAGTTTCCATGCGCGATGTTGTGAGGACTTTCATTTTGCAGGCGAACTCGCTAATGAGCGATTGGCTTGGCGGGTTGGAGAACCCGCCCTCCTTGGGAGGTTTTTTTGGTGATGATTGGCTATAGAGTCTTTGTGCCTGCCTTGGCGATGGCGATCCTTGCGATCGGGGCTGCGGCGCAGGAGGCGGCGCCGTATCCGCGGATCAGCGAGGAAGCGTTTCAGGCGCGGCTGCCTTTCTTCGATAGCAATTCGTCGATGCCGCTGGAAGGGCGGATCGTGCGCGAGTGGGATGGGGATGAGACCTTGCGCCAGAAATTTGTGTTTCGTGGCGCGCAGGGGTTCATCGTTCCGGGTTATGTTGAACTGCCCAAGAACGCACCGAAACCATGCCCGCTCGTTCTGCTGCTGCACGGCTGGTCCGGAAACAAGGATGGCTGGTGGGAAGACGGCAACATCATGAGTGGCGGCAACATGCGGAAAGCGCTGCTCGGCGCAGGTTACGCGGTGATGGCGCTCGATGCAGCCACGCACGGCGAACGCAGCAACGAGATCGATTACCAGCATGTGAATGCATTCAACGACCTCAATGCACCGGGGAAGGTGAACTACTTCACGTTCGCCGAAATATCCATTCAGACTGTGAAGGATTACCGGCGCGGGTTGGATTACATTACGCAGCGGGACGATATCGATGCCAACCGGATCGGACTCGTGGGATACAGCATGGGCGGGATGGACGCCTTCTTCCTCATCTCTGTGGAACCGCGCATTAAGGCGGTCGTGGCGTGTGTGCCGCCGCTTATCAACGACAGCTATAACCCCGCGTCGCCCGTGGACTACACGTGGGGCGTCGGCGATACGCCATTCCTCATGCTCATGGGCAGCCAGGACGACATGTACGACAAGGCGACGATGGATGCCACGTACCATGCCTACATCAAAGGGCCGAACACGAACATTATCTGGTACGACCAGGGCCATAAACTGACAGAGGCCTACGTGCCCGATGCCTTGGCGTGGATCGAGCAGTATCTAAAGTGAAGTGCTCCGCCGAATCGTCTGCGCGACCGTTAGAACACACGCCAATCCTGTTGTTCCTGGGACTCGTCGGCATCAATCTGTTGTGGGCGGGCAACCCGGTGATGACAAAGTTCATCCTCCGGGACTTCGCGCCGATTCAAGCGGCCTGGCTCCGGATTGCGGTGAGCGTGCTCGTTCTCGCGCCCATCGTGTTGGTGCGGCACCGGCCGAAACTAACCCACGCGTCTCGGTTCCCGTGGGCGGAGGCCGTCATCGCGGGGGCGATTGTGTATTTTGTGACGCCGATTGTGGTAACGGTCGGGCTCGACCGTTCGCTCGCGGTTCACAACTCCTTTATCACCGGTCTCGAACCGGTGATCACCATCGTGCTGGCGTGGCTGGTGCTTCACGAGCGCATGCGCGCATCGCGCTGGTTGGTGTTGGGGGTCGCTTTTAGCGGATTCATGTTGTTGAGCGGCATGGCGAATACCTGGCTGGGCCTCGTTGCCAGCGGTCATTTGTTAGGCAACCTTCTGCTGCTGGCCGGCATGGTGGGCGAATCCATGTTCAGCATCATGGGCGGACGCCTCGTGCAACGCGCGCGGCCGGGGGTAATTCTGCTCACATGTCTCCTAACCGGATCAGTTTTGTTGACCGCTTACCTGATAACGACGGATGCGTGGCCTGACTTTCGCAACTTTTCCTGGTCAAGCGCGATTGGCCTGGCCTGGGCGGGACCGGTCACGACGGTTGCGTGTTACTACTTCTGGCTGGCGAGTCTGCGGGTGATCCCGGTGAACGCCGCGGCGTTTTCATTGTTCGTGCAACCCCTGGTGGGCGCCGCGATGGGATACGTGTTGTTGACCGAGCGCATGGACGCGATTCAGATCGCCGGCGCGGGACTGATCCTGCTGGCCCTCGCGCTACACGTCTACCTGATTACCCATCCGTACCGGCGGGCGGCTTTCGCACGGTCATCCGGCACTGGCCCCTCTCGCAACTGATGATCTCGTAGTCCACCTCGTAACCGTACTCGCGAATGAGCGGCGGATAAAGCCACTGGCAGTGTTCGCAGTATTTGGTGTAGGGCTCCACGCGGCCGCTGTGATGGACCAGTTTCGCGGAAGGGCAATCGTGCATGTCGATGATGAACATGTCGTCGTAGAGGGTGAGCTTGTGGCGCCCGCCTTCTTCGGTCAGCGTGTGGGTCCAGTATTTGTGCATGCCTTCCAGGCCGTCTTGCTCAATGTACTCGCGGAGATTTTGCAGAAAGTTGTCGGCGATCCCCTGCCAGAACTCGCGGACCTTTTCTTCGCCGCCCCGCACTTCGAGGTAGCGGAAAAGTTCGTTGTAGACCCAGATGAATTCCGTGCACGAGATCATGCGTCCGCCTTTCGGAACCGCTGCACGCAACGTCCCTTGTCCTGGTCGTATTCAACCGTGGCCAGGTAGCCGGCGCGCCGGCAGATGGCGTCATTGACAATGCGGGTGTGCTCGCAAAAGTGATCGGAAACCCGGTAGTCATGGGCGCGCATATGATGGACGGCCGGGCACGCGTGGAGATCGAGAACCAGCGTGTCGCCGTCCATACGCAGCGCATACTCCGCGCTTTCCAGGTCCATAATGCGCCGCCAATGGTCTTCCAGGGCGGGGAGACCGCGTGCCTTCAGGTCTAGTACCACCGGCTTATAGACGGTGTCCGCGAGCTGATCCAGGAAGTCTCGCAGGCCGTCGTCGCCGTAGTGGGCTTCCAGGAATTCAAACGCGTAACTCAGCGCGCCGTGAAAATCCTTGTGTACGTTTGCCATTTCGTGAAAAGCGATCCCAATCCTACCCTGATTGCAACGATCACCCCGACGAGGTGAGTCCAACAGGTTATGCCGTTGTCGCGCGCGATGCAAGTCAGCGCGCTCTATGCGGAGCGATTGCGAACATCCCCCTTGATCCCCCTTCAAAGGGGGAATTTTGCTTAGTCCCGTTTATTGCGGTTCCGTGGCGTCAAGTCCAGAATGGAGTCCATCGTGAACCTGAGACGCAACGCGTAGCGTTGCGAGATTCCCCCTTTGAAGGGGGATCAAGGGGGATGTTCTCTTCCGTCTAGAGAAACCTAGTTTCTAAGATGTTCGCGTGCTTGAGCCGAGTGTCTACTGGTGCGGCCTCCGTTGATTCGCGCTTGAATTGGAGACGGTCCAGCGTAGATCATCAGGGTATGAAAGAGGGAGGGGTAATTCATGAGCAGTGACCTTGCAATTAATGGCGGACCCAAGAGTGTAACGGGGCCGCTTCCCCATTGGCCGGCGTTTGACGACGCGACGATTGCGGCGGTATCGGAGCCGTTGAAGACGGGGAAGGTGAACTACT
>JAHDWY010000215.1:5356-7380 GCA_023384315.1 Candidatus Hydrogenedentota bacterium
GGCCCGAAGGGGATGGAATTCGAGAAGAAGTTCGCGGCGTGGCAGGGGAGCAAGTACGCCATCAGCACGACGAACGGCACGAGCGCGCTGCACACGGCGCTGGCCGGGCTGGGAATTGGCCCGGGGGACGAGGTGATCGTCCCGAGCTATACGTTTATTGCCAGTTCCTTTTCGGTGCTGCAGGCGGGGGCGATTCCGCGCTTCGCCGATGTAAATAAGGAAGACCATTGTATCAGCGTGGAATCGATCGAGAAGCTGATCGGTCCCCGGACGAAGGCGATCATGCCGGTGCATCTATACGGTAACGTGGTCGACATGGACCCCATCAAAGCGCTGGCCAAGAAGCACGGTCTCTTCGTGATCGAGGATAACGCCGAGGCCTATGGGGGAGTGTACAAGGGAAAGAAGACGGGTTCGCTGGGCGACATCGCGGCTTGCAGTTTCTGTCAGAACAAAACCTTCACGACCGGCGGCGAAGGCGGGATGGTGACCACGGACAACGAGGACGTGGCGTGGCGCTGCCGGAGTTTTCGCGACCATGGGTACAACGTGCAGGAGCGGCTCAAGCTGCTGGAGATGGAGCAGAAGCTCTCGTACGTGCACACGCAGGTCGGCTGGAACTACCGCATGACGGAGATGCAATCCGTCATTGGCATCCACGAGTTGAACCGGATCGACACGTGGAATATGCCGCGGCGTAAACGCAACGCGCAGATCCTGATGGATGCGCTGGCAGACGTGCCGCAGATCCTGTATTTGCCGGTGGACACGCCGGAGCGGCAAAACGGCTGGTACGTGTTCCCGATCACGCTCGACATCGATCAGATGTCGTGCGACATGGGCACGTTCCTCGAGGCGCTGGGCGCGGAAGGCGCGCCGTGCTGGAAGGTGTTCTGGCCTCAGTGCCACACGGAAGAGGCGTTTACCAAGCATAATTCCTATGGCGATACCGGGTTCCCCTTCACGAGCAAGGAGTATGCGGACCCGGCGTCGGTGGACTACAGCAAGGTCGAAGTGCCGAACGCGGTGTGGCACCAGAGCCGGACGTTCATCACGTTTATCTTCCCCACCTACGAAGAAGAACATATGCGCGGTATTGCCGCCGGGATCAGGAAAGTCATCGCGGCTTACGCGAAGTAGAGAGGATTGCCATGAGCAAGGTGAAATGGGGCGTCTGCGGGTGCGGCGGGATCGCACGGCGGCGGACTATCCCGGAAGGAATCATGCCCGCGGCCAATACGGAACTGGTCGGCGTACACGATCGCACGGAGGACGCGACCGTTGACGTGGCACAGGAATTCGGCGCGGAGGCGTACGCGGATTATGGCGAATTGCTGGCCGGAGCCTGCGATGCGGTTTATATCGCCACGCCGGTAAACGTGCACTGCGATCAGGTGATACGCGCGGCGGAGGCGGGTAAACACGTGTTGTGCGAAAAACCGCTTGGGCTCAACGTGGCCGAAGCCGAGCGCATGGTTGAAGCATGCCGCAGCAACGGCGTGAAGTTCGGCGTGGGGCTCATGATGCGATTCCATGCGCAACATCAGGCGGCGCGCGACATGGTGCAGTCCGGCAAGCTGGGTAAACCTGTATTCGCGCGCGCGCAATTGTCCTGTTGGTATCCGCTGATCGAGGGCGCGTGGCGTCAGGACCCGGCCACCGGCGGCGGCGGCACACTGGTGGACCTTGGCAGTCACTGCATCGACCTGTTGGAGATGATTTTCGGTCCGGTGCGGAGCGTTCATTGCGTGACGCGCAACCTCGTGCACAGCTACAAGAGCGAGGACAGTTCGGTTGTGTTGTTGGAATTCGAAAACGGCGCGATGGGCGTGGTTGACACGCTGTTCAACGTGCCCGATGCGAGTTCCAAGAATCGGCTCGAAGTGTATGGGTCCAAGGGCAGCATCCTCGCCGAGGGCACCATCGGCCAGGGCGAAGCGGGCGTCATGACGGCTATCCTGGAAGGCGATGATGCCGGATACGACGCGCAGCAATCGCGAGACGCGGCAGGGGGAGTCGAAATC